>PEWR01000047.1 GCA_002779395.1 Ignavibacteriales bacterium CG07_land_8_20_14_0_80_59_12 | reverse complement strand
CCCCACGCTCGGGACCAAGCCGATGACACCGGTCTCGGCGACGATCCTCAAAGGCGTGTTGTGAACCGACCGCGCTGATCCGGCCGAGAGGAGTCCGAGTTTGTATGCGTCGAACGACTGTTCAAAACCGCCAAATCCGACGCCGACCACCGGATGAGCCTCGATGACCCGCCAGGTCACCTCCAGGATCTTGCCCCTTTGTTCGAGGGAAGCATCACGTCCCGCAACAGCCTGCTGGACCCGGCTTGACAACCGGACAATATCAACAAGGCGGCTCCCGATGTTCGTAAAGAGAAGCACCCCAACGCCGCCCGCAATGAGGATGGTGACCGCGGCACCGGCGATCTTGTGCGACCCGCGGCCGGTCACGAGGACGTAGAGAGCGAACGCGCCGACGAGAAAGACGAGCGTCAAAAGCCCGGCGCGTGAAATGGTCGAGACGACCGCGAATGTCAGTGCGCCAGCAGCAGCCGCGTCCACGAGCCGCAACGACCAGCGCCGATCATGAAAGAAGAGGGCCAAGGCGATGGCGAAGGCCATGAGAAGGTACGCTGCGTAGTAGTTGGGGTCGCCGAAGTAGCTGAAATAGACCCTCCCGGTTACAATCTTGATGAACGAACCGGACGCATACGATTGGTAGACTCCGACGACTGAGACTGCCGCCGCTTCGAGCGCAAAAAGGCGTGCTGCAAGGAGGATGAACCCAGGCCGCTTGCTTCGGATCGCGTAGTAGTACACTCCCCAAGCCGTGAGAGCCCCCATGAAGAACCGAATGTACGCGGTCCCGGACGCGGAAAGCTTCGGAGAGTTCAACAGGCTCGGCAGGAACGCCGCCGCCATCAGGAAAAGCCAGCCGAGGACGGGTGCCTTGCGCCACTGCAGGAGGTCGACGAGAAGAAGCCGGCCGAGGAATAGAAGGATGAAGAAGGCATCGTAGACGAGGTAGAGGCCGTAGCCCTTCGCAAACTGAAAGTAGCCGAACGGGATGATCACAAGGAGGATAAGCAGACGCGCATCGCGGTCGAGCATCATCCCCATCGCCGTGACTCCGGCGATGCCAATGACGAGGGTTCTGTCCCCCCCAAGCACGACGAGGATGCAACCGGGAACGAGGATGAGAAGAGCCGCGAGGACCGCCCGGTATTCATCCCTCTGCAGAGCCGCCGTTACGACCGAACCCACTGCGTCTCTCCCCGCATCTTTACACGGACCTCCTGCGGAATGCAAACGCCCTCTTCAGGCCGCCCCACACGGTTGCAATGCGACCATAGGCTGCAGGGTCGTGGGTCTTCAGATAGGCAATCCGCTCCTGCCCGTAGGCTCCTCCCACACCGACAATGAGTGAGAGAAGTGCGAACACAAGGACGATCACCTTTCGCTGCGGCCGTGCCGGCCGCTCAGGGACGTTCCCCCGCTCGAGGACGAGGAGCGTGGGCGTGTCACGCTGCTCCTCTACCCGCGCTTGCTCGTACAGCGGCGTGAGCATCTCGAAGATCTTCTGCTGGACTGCGTAGTCGCGGTAGAGCCGGTAGTACGCAACACCGAGTGCCGGAACACCTTTCAGCCGGCGCTCGATCTCTGCCAGCTCCCGCTTCGCGGATTGAAGGAGGATGTTGTCGCTCGACATCGTTTGTTCCATGATGCCGACCTGGAGCTCCTTGGTCGCCTTCAGGCCGTACAGCTGGGAAAATCCGGCGATGCTCGACTGCGTCTCCTGCGGGATGATGACGATCCAGTGCTTCTCCTGAAACAGCTTGATGGTATCTTCGAGGAGCCTGAGGTCGGCGCGGTTCTGGTCGACTCGCCGCTCTATGAACACCCGGTTCGAGTGGGCCTGCCGTGTGCTAAGCGATATGTTGATCTCGTCGAGGATCGCCACAAGCGAGTCAGCCATGACGGCGGCCTGTTTCGGGTCCCTGTCATAGACCCGCACCGTGAGGGTCCCCTCTTCGTTCACGAGGAACTCAAGGTTACCTCGCAGCACGTCGACGGCATCCTCTATCGACTTGTTCTTGATGTCGTAGGTCTCGAAGAGGTTGAAGCCATACACCATTCTCTGGAGAGCGGGACGGCTCTGGAGAATCGCAACGTAGTTGTAGAGGTCGCCGCCTCCCGCCTGCCCCGTGAGACTCTTGAGGGCCGAGAATTGCTTCACGACCGACGAGACTTCGCCGACCCCCCCGAGAAGACCGCTGGCCCGCGGCGGAAGGATGGTTGTCGTCGAAGCATACCAGCGCGGGAGAAGCAGCACCACGAGCACGGTAATCCCGGTCACGGAGAGGAAGGTCGTGAACACGAACTTCCGCCGCTTCGCGACAGCCTGGATAACATCTGTGACGATGCTTGACTTTTCGGTCTCGAGAGTCATTTCGCTCCTCTTGCGATTACTTCTTGGTCACCTGGATATAGAGAAGCACGGAGGTCGCAGTCGCGCTGACGATAGCGAAGAGGTCCCTAAAGATTGGCCAGTAGTAGTCGAACCCGTGCTTCGTCTTTTTCGGCACCCAGACTTGATCCCCTGGCTCAATGTTCGTGTCCCGCGGATCGACCCACTTCTTCGTGCCTGCCTTGATCACCTGGATCTCCGAGCCGTCGGCTTCTTCGGCGAGCCCCCCGGCATGAGCAATGTATGAATCGACGTCCGCGCCGGACGAGAACGAAAGGTACCCGGGACGGTTGACCTGACCGAAAACGTAGACGTTGGTGTATGCTTCCGGGACGTAGATCTCGTCGCCGTCCTCGAGCGTGACGTCGGCACCAGCATCGTTCTGCCCAAAGAGACGTAGAAAATCGACCGACACCTGCTCGTTTCGGATCGTCGCCTCATAGTCGTAGTATTCCCTCGACTCCCGGTCCATAGTGCTAAGGCGCATGTCGCTGAGGCGCCTGTAGTCAGGGTTCCCGAGGGCCGGTTCCGCGTGCTTCCGGTTGCGGATGACTCGGGCATCGGCAAGGGAAGCACGGCTCGTGAACCCTCCCCCGCGTGCAATGACCTCACGCAGGGTCGTTGTTCCTTCGCGGATCGGGTAGGCCCCGGGATAGCGAACCTCCCCCGTGATCGAGACCTGGCTCGTAGCAGTGGCGTGTGTGTCGATCCGCACATAGATCCGGTCATTCGGCCGGAGGGGAATGTCGGGGGCCTTCCCTTCACGAACAGCAGCGAGATTGACGACAAGCGTCGTCAGAGAATCGGGTCCCATCACCCGCTCGATCTCAACATGCTGCATGTCGGCCCCCGGGAGAACACCCTGGGCGATGTCGAGTGCCGTCGTGAGGCTGTCCCCTTCGCGGAACTCATAGGACCCCTCGAGCCTCACGGCTCCCCACACGTCCACTGAGTACCCATCCTTTCGGTCAACCGGGACAAAGATGACATCGCCGTCGCGCAGGACGGGGTTGAATTTCCGGTCACCGGTGGCATAGAAGCGAACGAGATCAGCGTCGAGCGTATCGCCCGTCATGCGAAAGATGCGGATATGACGGAGCGAAGGGCGCGGGGGTCGGACCGTTGCACTCGGTGGCAGCATTTGGGTTCCGGGAAACGCGGCAGCAGCGGCCGTGTCCACCTTCATCCCCGCCAGCTTCACGGCCCCCAAGACCGCCACGACCCTGTCGACGCGGTCGATGGCGCTCGCCGGGTACGTGCCGGGAATCGCAGCGCTTCCGACGACAGTGACACGGAAGGTGCGGGGGGTGAGCAGCGCGACAACGGCCTCGCCTACTGGATACTTCGATTTTATTTTCAACGCCGTCGTCTTCTTCACCTCGGCAAGCGGCTGCCCCGAGACGTCGATCGCGCCGACGGTCGGAAGGACGAGCAGCCCTTCCGGCGTCACGGTGAATGGGATCGGCGTCAGCTGGTCCCCCCAGAGCATCACGAAGGTGTCTCCTGGGCCGACGATATACGAAGCGGGGTCGACAGCCCCCTCGAGAACAAGCGGCGCGCGCATCTGGGGAAGAAGAGACTCACTGATGCCTTCGCCGGTCTCCCTCACACCCGACTGTTTGCCCAAGAGGCGCTGGTAGTACTCCTGAATGAGATCGATCTTCTCGCCGGATTGATTCAGGAGATACTGGTTCGGCTGGACTTTCTCAGCCTGTTTCTTCGCCCCGTACTGCTCAAGCTGCTGAGCGAAGACCGGAAGTCCCAGGGTGAATCCGAGCACCAGAACAGCGATCCGTTTCACGCACACCTCCCTATTCCTGAACACCCATTTTCTCGCAAAGGATGCGGACGATCCGCTCGGCGGCCCTCCCGTCCCAGAGCTCCGGGATGACGCCGCGCTTCCCATTTCCGTCCAGCGCCTTCAGCCCCTCCGCGACCGTCCGCTCCACATCAAGCCCGACGAGCTGGTTTGTCCCCTGCTCGATCGTGATCGGCCGCTCCGTGTTCTCACGGAGCGTCAGGCACGGGACCTCAAGGAAGGTTGTCTCCTCCTGTATGCCGCCGGAGTCGGTGAGAAGAAGCGCGGCGCGGTCCATCAGGCAGAGGAAGTCAAGGTAGCCGATCGGGTCGGTGAGACGAAGCGACGGGATCGCAGCGAACCGCTCGGTCAATCCGAATTCCCGGATCATCTTCCGCGTCCTCGGATGAATCGGAAAGATGATTGTCGTGCGGCTCCCGATCCCTTCAAATATCGCAAGGATCTTCTCGAGGTTCTCCTTCACGTCCACATTCGACGGACGGTGGAGTGTGACCAGCATGAACTCACGCGGTGCAACGCCGAACTCACTGAGCGCGTTGCGTTTCGCCGCCTTCTCACGGAAGAGGATAAGCGAATCGATCATGACATCGCCGACGAGGTGTATGCGTGAGCCGTCTACTCCCTCGTCGATGAGGTTCTTCACGCCGCTCGGTTCAGTCACGAAAAGGTGTTCGGCGATGATATCGGTGAGACGCCGGTTCCATTCCTCAGGCATCGTCGGGTCGAAGCTGCGGAGCCCGGCTTCGACATGGGCGACGGGGACGCATAACTTCACGGCGACGAGGCTACAAGCGAGCGTGGAATTTACGTCACCGACAACGATGACAAGGTCCGGCTGCACCTCGAGCGCGACCTTCTCGAATTCCATCATGATCTTCGCGGTCTGCACGGCATGCGTGCCAGAGCCGACCCCCAGGTACACATCAGGGGCCGGGAGCTCGAGGTCGCCGAAAAAGACCTTCGACATGTTCTCGTCGTAGTGCTGCCCGGTGTGAACGATCCGGTGCTCAATGCCGGTGACGCGCTGGAACTGCCGGTGGAGCGGCGCCACCTTCATGAAGTTCGGGCGTGCGCCGACGACGCTGATGATCTTTTTCTTCACCGCCGGCCCTCACCGAGAAGGACGATCTTCTTCCTGCCTGACTTCACGCGCTTCGTGGCATTCCGGGTGTCGATGATAAGCTTCGCATTTTTCACGACAAAGCTGTAATCATAAGCAGAGTGGTCAGTTGTGATGACGACACAGTCGGCTCTTCTGAGAAGCGAGGCCGAGAGCGGCTTCGACGTGAAGGGTCTGCCGTCAACACGCACCTTCGGAACGTACGGGTCGTTGTAGACGATGTTCCGCGCGCCGTCTTCGATCAGCAGCTCCATGACCTTCAGCGCGGGGGAATGGCGGATATCATCAACGTCCCGCTTGAAAGCGATGCCGAGGACGAGGATTCTCGCCTTTTCGATGCTCACCGGGCTGTGGCCCAGCTCGTGAAGCACCATGTTCTTTACGTAGAATGGCATGCTCTCGTTCGTCTCGGCCGCAAGCGTGATGAAGTTCGTCTGGAAATCGTATGCCCGCGCCAGCCAGGCGAGGTAGTACGGGTCGATGAGGATGCAGTGTCCGCCGATGCCGGGGCCGGGATAGAACGGCATGAAGCCGAACGGCTTCGTCGCCGCCGCCTCGACGACCTCCCACATGTTGATCCCTCCCATTCGGTCGCAGAGGGCGGCGAGCTCGTTCACGAGGGCGATGTTCACGCTCCGGAAGATGTTCTCGAGGAGCTTTTCCATCTCGGCAACCTTCGGACTCGAGACGGGCACGACCGTCTTGATCGCCTGCTCTATGACGAGCTTCGCAAGGGCGGTGCATTTCTTCGTCACACCGCCGACCACGACCGGCGTGTTCACAGTCGTCCATTTCTTGTTGCCCGGGTCGATCCTCTCAGGGGAAAACGCGAGGTAGAAATCGCGCCCTACCTTGAGTCCGGTCGACTCGAGGATCGGCTGCACGTATCCCTCCGTCGTGTCCGGGAACGTCGTGCTCTTGAGGATGATGAGATGCTCCTTCCGCAGCCCGTCGGCTATGTGCGTCGCCGCGTCAACGATGTAGGAGATGTCCGGCTCCTTGTTCGGTGTGAACGGCGTCGGCACGCAGATGAAAAGGACATCAAGCTTCGATACGACGGCGTATGAATCGACCGCGCGGAGCTTCTTCGTCTTCACGAGTCGAGCAAGCCGCGCACTATCGACATCGTCAATGTAGTTCTTCCCGGCATTGATTGCCTTCACCTTGTTCCGGTCGACTTCGATCCCGACGGTTTGAAATCCCTTCTCGGCGAACTCGACGGCGAGCGGAAGCCCGACGTATCCGAGTCCGACGATTCCAATTTTCGCTTTCTTTCCAAGTATCTTGTCCTGCAATCCCACAGGAACCTCCGTATGTAGACTATGGACTCATCGAAATGAGCGTTCACGTTCGACGTACATCGTCCGGTAGTATTCCTCGTACGCACCGCTGAGGATGCGCTTCCACCACTCCGCATGGTCAAGGTACCAGCGGACCGTCTCACGCAGCCCCCCCTCAAACGTCTTCGCCGGCTTCCAGTCGAGCTCGCGCGTGATCTTCCGGGAATCCATCGCATATCGGCGGTCATGCCCCGGCCGGTCCTTCACAAACGTGATGAGCGATTCCGGCTTCCCGAGCTCGCGGAGGATGAGCTTAACAATGTCAATGTTATTCCATTCATTCCCCCCGCCGATATTGTACACCTCGCCGGCGACCCCGTGATGGAGCACGACGTCGATCGCGCGGCAATGATCCTCAACGTAGATCCAGTCGCGGACGTTGCCGCCGTCGCCGTAGACCGGGAGGGGCCTGTCATTGAGAGCGTTGACGATCATGAGGGGGATCAGTTTTTCGGGAAACTGGTACGGACCGTAATTGTTCGAACAGCGCGTGATGACCGCCGGGACGCCGAACGTATGCTGGTATGCGAGGACGAAAAGATCCGCAGACGTCTTGCTCGCCGCGTAAGGGCTGTTCGGGTGGAGGGGCGTCGTCTCGGAAAACGTCCCTTCTTCCCCGAGCGACCCGTACACCTCGTCCGTCGAGATCTGGACAAACCGTACGACGCCGTACTTCCGCGCCGCGTCGAGGAGGGCGGTGGTGCCCGTGACGTTCGTTTCGATAAAGACGGCCGGACCGAGGATGCTCCGGTCGACGTGAGACTCCGCCGCGAAGTTTATGATGATGTCGACGCTGTGCTCCTCCATGGCGCGCGCGACCGTCTCGTGGTCGCAGATATCACCGCGGATGAATCGGTAGCTGGGATGGTTCTCGAGGCCGGAGAGGTTCTCGAGGTTGCCCGCGTAGGTGAGCTTGTCGTAGTTGACAATGAGGAGATCGGGATGGGCGGCGAGCATATACCGGATGAAATTGCTTCCGATGAAGCCCGCTCCCCCCGTCACGAGCAACGAGTGCATGCGGCGACCTGTACGAACATGTTGTGGAGACTACAAGACACTATCAATCGCGCATAGGCTCGTGCTGCGTATGTCCCGATCGTTGCGCAGTTGGACGGAGTGGTGCAGCGGCCTTACCAGCCACGCCTCTTCTTAGCCGTTGCCGCATTTCAAGTTACGAAAAGGGGGAGAAATTGTCAATCTTCTCAGCACGGCCGAGAAAGCGGTGCTCCTCCCGTGTCGGACTGCGAAAAAAGGGGACGAAGAGCCGCGGCGATACAGAAGGCCAGCGCAACCGATTTCAGCTACATCCTCTCTGGCGCGGAGATTCCCAGGATTGCGAAGCCGTTGGCCAGCACCTGCTTCGTTGCGGCGCAGAGGCCCAGACGCGCCTTTGAGAGCTCGACGTCCTCCGTCACCACCCGGTGAATATGGTAGAAGTGATGGAACGCCTCCGCAGTCTCCTTGAGGTATTCACAGAGCCGGTGCGGCTCGAAGTAGTTCGCACAGGACGCGACGACCCGGGGGAACTCCGTCAGCTTCTTCACGAGGTCGATCTCCTCAGGCGACGTGAGGAGGTTGAACGGGATTGACGACGTGCTTGCCTCTTCGATAAGCGTTCTTGCCACAGCAGAGATCTCCTCAGGCAGGTCGCCGGCCGAATCGACCGCAAACCGGAGGATGCTCGCGATGCGTGCGTGCGCGTACTGCACATAGTAAACAGGGTTCTCCTCGGACTGCTTCTTTGCGAGGCCCAGGTCAAAATTCAGGTGGCTTCCGATGCTCCGCATGATGAAGAAGTAGCGGACCGCATCGGCACCTGCCTCGTCGATGAGCTCGTCGAGTGTGATGAAGTTTGCGCGGCGGGTCGACATCTTCACGATCTCGCCGTCCTGCACGATGGTGACAAACTGGTGGATGAGAACCTTCACCTTCTCGACGTCGTGGCCGAGCGCCTTCAATCCGGCGAGGACATCGGGGTACGTTGCATGGTGGTCCGCGCCGAACACGTCGACGACCAGGTCGAACCCGCGGCGGAATTTCTCGCGGTGGTATGCAATGTCCGGCAGTCGGTAGGTCGGTTCACCGCTGCTCTTGACGATTACCCTGTCCTGGTCCGCTCCGAACTTCTGAGCCGTGAACCAGACCGCGCCATCCCTGTCATAGGCGAAGCCGCGCTTCTTGAGCTCGGCGATGACTTCATCGACCTTCCCGCTCTCGTAGAGCGAGTTCTCGTTGTAGAACACGGCGAACTCTATGCCGAGCCTGCGGAGCGTCTTCTTGATGTCGTCAAAGATCTCGGCCTCCGCCTGCTCCTTGAATTTTCCTTCCGCGGCCTCGCCGCGTAAAGAATCACCATACCTGTCAACGAGGTGCTGTGCAATCTCCCGAATATACTCACCCTGGTAGTAATCCTCCGGGAACAGAGTCTTGTCGCCGAGGAGCGCGAGGTAGCGGAGCCGGACAGAGTCGCCGAGGATTCGCATCTGCCGGCCGGCGTTGTTGAAGTAGTACTCTCGCGTGACGTCGTGCCCCGTCCATTCGAGGAGGCGCGAGATCGTGTCGCCGTAAACGGCACCTCGCCCGTGTCCGACCGTGAGCGGCCCGGTCGGATTCGCACTCACGAACTCGACTTGCGTCTTCTTCCCTTCACCAGCGTGCGAGCGACCGAACTTCTCTCCCTCATCAAGGATGGTCTTGAGCCCGGCGATGTAGCCCTCGGCCGCAAGGAAAACGTTGATGAAGCCGGGGCCGGCAACCTCGATTCGAGAGACTCCTGTCTCAATTTCAGGCTCGCTCTTGAGCCTCTCGACGATTTCCTCCGCGATCTCTCTTGGCTTTCTCTTCAGCGTCTTCGCAAGTGTGAGCGCAATGTTTGTTGTGAGGTCGCCATGCTCCGGGAGGCGCGGCTTCTCAAAGAGGACATCCTCCGGGTCGGGGGCGCCGATTGCTTTGACAATTCGGAGGAAGGCGGGGAGAATCCCCGGAGCTGGTAGGACGGTCATACGGTCGTTTGCCCCTTTGCCGTGCGCTTTCTCACCGGCGCGGAGCGCGGCGCGTTCACGGGAGCCGGGCCCGTGTCGTCTTCGACCGACTCGAGAAGCGCGTCGCCCCAGAGCTTCTCGAGGTTGTAGAACCTTCGCACGTCTTTCCGAAAGATGTGAACAACGACATCCACATAATCGAGGAGAACCCAGTTGAGCGACCCGTACCCCTCATTGTGCCATGCGCTGACACCTGTCCTTTTCATCTTGTCGAGGACTTCGTCCGCGATCGCCTTCACCTGGGTGTCCGAATCCGCCGAGCAGACGACGAAGAAATCCGTCATACTGGTCAGCTTGCGCAGGTCCATGAGGATCACGTCCTGCGCCTTCTTCGTCAGCGCGAACTGAGCCGCCTTTCGTGCGAGTGTTTTTGGATGCACGCCTTCTCCTTTGCTATGATTGGTTTCCGTGAATGAGCAACGCGCCTCCCTGCCTCTTCCCCATCCCGCCTCTGCCTTGCGGGCCCTCTGGCCCACCTAATTGGCGGGGACTGACTTCGCGAGGTCCCTTCCGACGAAGACCGTGAAGTCGACGTATGCGTTCGACGGACGCTCGAGCCTTACATGTCCCGAGTCGAGGGACAGCACCTTCACGAGCTGCGCAGCCCGGACGGAGTCGCCGCACCGGTCGGCGACATACGACCGGACGAGCGGCTGCCCCCTTCCGGTCGCGATCTCAACCACGTCGTATCCCTGGATGCGGAGGTACTCCGTCACCTGCATCGCGGCGCCGGGGACGCCGCTTCGATTCACGACCTGGACCTGTATGACTTTTCCCGCCGCGGTGAGCTTCGGAGGCATGCTTGCCTTCGCGGGCTTCTGCGTCCGCGAGAGGATTGCCGAAAGGGAGATGGTAATGAGAATCGCGGCGAGCGACAGGATCGCGAGATTCAAATAGAGGTTGGTTCGAGGAGACCGGGGACGAGCAACGGAAGAGCTTTCGTGTGATCCGTTCACACCCACCCCATCAGAGAAGAAGACCCGGAAGCCGCACGGAGGTTTTCGGGATTTCCATTCGACAGGATGTTCACGCCCGGTTACGGATGCTCCTCTCCCATGTCGAACCAGCTGCCCAGGCTCCGCCCGCGCCAGCCGTAGTCGCCATACCCATACGGGTTATACGGATTGTAGTAGCCGAACGGCATCTGGCGGAATTGGACCTGGAGAAGGAAATCCTTGGACGGCCGGTAATTGAGTTCTGCCCGGTTGATGTAGATGCCGTTGAGCGAGTTCTGTCCCTGCGGGCCGAAGGAGCTCATCGGCGAATACATCATACTGACGTCAAGACGGACACTCAGCGGGTTGCTGACCTGGTAGAACATGCTGTTCGTGTACATGCCGACGCTGAGTCCGCGGCCGCCGAGGTTCATGTAGGAGAGCGACACGCTGTGCCGCATCTGGAACCGCGAGAAGTCGATGAGGCCGAGGAAGGAACCGACTGGATTCTGGAACATCGATTCCGTGACGCTCGGCTGCAACGTTTGCGACTTCAGCTGCGCATAGCTTGACACCGGGATCGCAAGAAGCGCGCCAAAAACAACCAGTACGCTCACCATTCGTTTCATTGTTCCACCCCTCATCAACATTACAACCGTATATTACACCAAAGAAAAACAAATGTCAAACCAGAGCCAAATCCCCGAACCCGTTGCCGTATTTGACACTGCCAGAACACGAAAAGATTATCCCGTCCTTACCGCTAAATCCGGACAGCTACTCCGATCTTCCTCCCTAAAGTGGCGGGGCCCAGCACGAGGTGACCGTCATGGATCAAGAATGAATGAGAATGCTTCCTCCCGCCTCCAAGTTGAGTCTCGACCGTCGATTCACGCAGAACGTTCAGCCCGACTGTAGGGGCGATTCACGAATCGCCCTGTCGCTTCATTTCCTGGCAGGCAATGGTGTGGTTTCTGCGTCCCTAACAACCGAGGTTATGCAGTTCGACTTATCCACGTGGACGATTGTCGGGGAGTAACCCGCCAGCTCATCGTCACGGTATGCTGCGTACGCTATAATAATCACTTCGTCTCCCACCATGCCGAGCCGGGCAGCTGGCCCGTTGAGACAGACGACACCCGAACACCGCTCGCCGCGGATCGCGTATGTCTCGAACCGCTTTCCGTTGTTCAGATTCAGCACATGCAACTGCTCGAACAGCACGATGCCGGCAGCCTCCATGAGCGCCTCATCGAGCGTCAGGCTCCCCTCGTAGTTGAGCTCGGCCTGCGTCACCGTTGCACGGTGAATCTTTGATTTCATCATGCTCCTCAGCATCAGCGTTCCTTCAGCCGACCTCGATAATCTCGTTGTCGATAAGCCTCGTTTTCCCAATCCTCACGGCAAGAAGGAAAAGGACCGGCTCGCCGGAATGGAGTGCCTTCACCGTCTGGAAAGTCTCTGGATTCACGCACGCGACATAGTCGATCGCCGCGGTCGGCTTTCCGGCGATGAGAAGAAACATCGCAGACCGGATCGCCGAGGTATCCTTCTCCCCCCTGCTGATGAGATCCTTCGCGAGATGGAGTGCCTGCGACAGGACAAGTGCATCCTTCCGCTCACCAGGCGATAGATAGACGTTCCGCGAGCTCATCGCGAGGCCGTCTGCCTCGCGGACGATTGGACCGACGATGATTTCGATGTCAAAGTTCAGGTCCTTCACCATCCGTCGGATCATCGCGGCCTGTTGCGCGTCCTTCTGTCCGAACAACGCAACATGCGGTTTCGTGCAGTTGAACAGCTTCGCCACTATGGTCGTAACGCCGCGGAAGTGTGTCGGGCGGAATTCCCCTTCGAGCACCTGGGAAAGATGGCTTACCTCAACAAACGTCTCGCAGCCGTTCGGATACATCTCTTCGCGCGAAGGGAAGAAGATCACGTCCGTCCCCGCCTTTTCGGCGAGCGCACGGTCCCGCTCAAAATCCCTCGGGTATTTCTCAAAGTCCTCGTTCGGTGCAAATTGCGCGGGGTTGACGAAAGCTGTAAGGACAACGAACCGCGCGTGTTCCCTCGCCGTCCGGAGGAGGTTCAGGTGACCTTCGTGGAGGTAGCCCATCGTGGGAACGACGCCGACCCTCTTCCCCGTCAGCCGCGCCTCGTCCGCAGCGGCCTGCATCTCGGCAATGTCCGTAATGATTCTCATCGCTCACGGCCCCACGAGTGCGCACGGTGAACCGCACTCCGTCGGAGGCATCCGCTCCCCCCCATGAGTTCGCACGGCACACTGTGCTTCGTCGGCGGCATCTGCTACGTCCCCATGAGCCGGAGGAGGCGACTGAGGGTTTCCTTCATCTCCTTCCGGTGGACAATCATGTCGACGAAGCCGCGGTCGAGGAGGAACTCCGACCGCTGAAAGCCTTTCGGGAGGTCCTTGCCGATCGTCTGACGGATGACCCGCGGACCAGCGAACCCGATGAGGGCGTTGGGCTCGGCGAGGTTCACATCGCCGAGCATCGCATAGCTTGCCGTCACACCGCCGGTCGTCGGATCGGTCATGATAGAGATGAATGGGACCCGCGCCTCGGCAAGGCAGGCAAGCTTCGCGCTTGTTTTCGCAAGCTGCATGAGCGAAAGGGCACCCTCCATCATCCGCGCGCCGCCGCTTGACGAGACGAGGATGAGCGGACGCTTCGTCTTCAGCGACTTGTCAATGGCGCGCGCCACCTTTTCACCGACAACCGAACCCATGCTCCCGCCGATGAATGCGAAATCCATCGCACCAAACACCACGGGGATGCCGTCAAGTGCTCCCGTCCCGGTGCGGACGGCATCGGTGAGCCCGGTCTTCTTCATCGTCTCCTTGATGCGGTCTGCATACCG
>PEWR01000018.1 GCA_002779395.1 Ignavibacteriales bacterium CG07_land_8_20_14_0_80_59_12 | reverse complement strand
CAGCGTTCGAGCTGTAGGTCATCGCGATCGCCATCAATGCCGTGAGTGTAAGGAATGCCGTGGCTCTCATTTCGCGTCCTCCGATGACAGTGTGACGACGGTGGTGTTGTCCTTGCCGAAATACTTGTTTGCGACCCGCATGATATCCTCGAGGGTCACCTTATCATAGAGGCCGTACACTTTGTTCATCGACTCTGCGTTGCCGGTCATCGCGATGTAGGTGCCGACCGTCACGGCTACGTTGCCGGGCTTGTCGAGCTGCATGGCAAACGAGTACCTGATGTGCGACTTCACATCGGCGAGCCGCTTCGGGTCGATCGGCTTCGTCTTCGCTTGTTCCAACGCGGTGTAGATGGCGTCGCGCACGACCTCGATGTTCTTCTTGTCCTTGATCCGCGACACGACGGTAAAGAGACCCGGGTCGCGATGGTCCTCCGCTCCGCCCGAAATGAACTCAACAAGCTGCTTCTCGACGACAAGGGACTGGTACAGCGGCGAGCTCTGCGAGAAAAGGAGCTGTCCAAACACATCGATCGCGGGCTTGTCGATGTTCGCGTCGCTGAACGCCGGCACGTGGTATCCGAGAAGAAGATACGGTAACGTCTTATTCTTCCACGGGACATGGACAACCTTCTCCGCGGTCTGCGGCGGCTCCAGCGGGACCTGGAGCTGATATGAGCCTCGCTGCCACTTCCCGTAGTACTTCTTAACAAGCGAGATCAGATTCTTCTCGTTGAAATCGCCGACGACGATAATCGTGACATTCTCCGGACGGTAGAAGCGGTCGAAGAACTTCAGACTGTAGTCGTACTGGTTCGGCATGTCCTCGATGTCCTTGAGGAAGCCCATCGTCGTGTGCTTGTAGGTGTGCGTCGTAAAGGCGGAGTCCTGCAGCTTCTCGAACATCGTCATGTAGGGCATCGAGTAGTTCTTGTTGTACTCGCCGAAGATCGCTCCCGCCTCGGTCTTGAAGTCCGGCTCGGAGTATTTCAGGTTCATGAAGCGGTCGCTCTCGATGTCAATGATTGTCTCAAGGGCATCCGCGCTCGCGACGTTGTGGTAGCAGGTCCAGTCGTCGGTCGTGAACGCGTTCGAGTCCGCGCCGAGGAGCTTCAGGATGTCATTGTACTTGTCCGTCGGGTACCTGTCGGTCCCGCGGAACATCATGTGCTCGAAGAAGTGGGCGAACCCGGAATGGCCGGGCTCGACTTCGTTCCTCGAACCGGCGCGGACCACAGAGTAGTACGCGATGAGTCCCGGACTTCCGTACGGGACGGCAAGCACGGTCAGTCCGTTGTCGAGGACCACCTTCTTGATGTTGTAGGGAAAGATGTCTGCGGTCTTAGCGTGCTGCGGAACGAGGGCAGCTCCGACGAAGAGTGCAAGGACAAAAAAGAAGATTCGCGGCATGTGTGCCTCCATCAATAGAAGTTCCTTCGCCATTGATGCTTCTTTAGCTCTTTGAGGAGCTTCGGCGAGAGTTTCCCTCCGTCTGAAACCGCGCAGTTCTCGCGCGCATGGTCAGGCTTGCGCACTCCCGCAATGACGGTCGAGACTGCATCGAAGCTCAGTATGTACCGAAGGGCAAGCTCCGGCAGTGTCGCCGCTTCCTCCCCGAGAAGCGGCTTCAGCTTCTCGACACGTTCGAATACCTGCCTCTTCCGGTCGCCGCGGAAGTAACCGTTTCGCCAGTCGCCCGGGGGGAACGTGATGTCCGGCGTGATCTTTCCGGTCAGTCCGCCTTCATCAAACGGGACGCGCACAATCACGCCGACATTCTTCTCGATGCACAGCGGGTACAGCTCATCTTCCGGTGACTGGTCGAAGATGTTGTGGATGACCTGCACCGTGTTCACCTTACCGCTCGCGACTAGCTTCAACGCGGTGTCAGGCTCGTGGTCGTTGATCGAGACACCAAAATAGCGGATTTTCCCCTGTTGCTTCAGCTCCTCGATGGTCTCCCACCATTCTCCTTCGCTCAACCAGTTGTCGTGCCACACGTGGAATTGCTGGATGTTGATTATGTCAACCCCGAGGTTCCTGAGGCTCCGCTCGGTGCACGCGATGATATGCCTGCGTGGAAAGACGGCCCTCACTGGGACGTTCCCACGGCCGGGCCAGTGCCCGTCCATTGGAGGGATCTTCGTCGACACGCGGATCTCCTCCTTGCGCTCCTTAAGAAGACGACCTATCAGCTCCTCGCTGTGTCCGTCGCCGTAACCATACGCCGTGTCGATGAAGTTGACACCGAGGTCAACGGCGGTGTGGAGCGCACGGAGAGACTCGGCATCATCCGAGCCCTGCCACATCGACCCTCCGATCCCCCATGCACCAAAGCCGATCTCGGAAACCGAGTAGCCTGTCCTGCCGAGTGTACGGTAGTTCACTGTAGAGTCCCCAAGTGACAAGAAAATGCAGCCACGGATGACACGAAAAGGGCACGAGAGAGAGCGGATACGAATGGCTTGTCGAAGCGGGCGACGCATGCGTCGCCCCTACAAGTCGCCCCCCGAAGGCAGAGATGGAGCCCACCTGAAGGGTGGACCGCACCTGTCGAGGCCTTCATCCCGGTTTCTTCCGATGCACGACGTACTTATCGCACATCGCCTGCAGCTTACGGAGAGAAATGGAGTCGAGGTCCTCGTCGTCGTAGTCGCGCTTGCGGAACATTTCAAATTCCATCCCGTCATCGCGCGTCATCTTATGCGAGAAGTCCTTCAGCTCCTGGATCATCTTGTGCTGTTCGGAGTGAGTCATGGGACAGTCTCCTTTACACATCAATCCCCGAAACTTGTTCCGACGGAGCGGGCGGTCCGGAGGATCGGCGCATCGAGAGGCACGTGCCTGCTCTGCGCAATTGCCTCCTTGATGGGAACGGATGAGATCTCGGTCCCACGCAGACAGACCATCCGTCCGAATTTCCCTTCTGCTGCGAGTCGCACCGCCATCGTTCCGAACCGTGTTGCAAGGATCCGATCATACGGTGTCGGACTTCCGCCGCGCTGGAGATGTCCGAGGACAGTCACGCGAGTCTCGAGTCCCGTCTCTTCTTGAATCTTCCTTCCGACGAGGTTCCCGATACCGCCGAGCTGAATCGGATCGGTGCGCCGCTCATCCGTTTCACGCACCACTATCTTCTCGGCCGCAGCGTGCGCTCCTTCCGCAACGCAGACAATGCTGAAACGCTTTCCGCTCGTGCTCCGCTCGATCACTTTATCGTACACCTTGTCCCAGTGGAACGGGATCTCGGGGATGAGGATGACATCCGCGCCGCCGGCGAGTCCGGCTCCGAGTGCTATCCACCCGGCGTAGCGCCCCATGACCTCAATGACCATCACGCGGTGATGAGAGGATGCCGTGGTGTGGAGCCGGTCGATGGCTTCGGTCGCCACGAAAAGGGCGGAGTCGTAGCCGAACGTGACGTCCGTCGCGGCGAGGTCGTTGTCGATGGTCTTCGGAACACCGACGATGTTCATCCCCATCTGGCCGAGCTTGTCAGCGATATGCATCGTCCCGTCACCGCCGATGGCAACGACTGCATCGAGCCGCCATTCCTTGTAGTGCTTGTTGGCCCACGACGATGCATCGGTGATCTCGACCTTGCCCTTA
>PEWR01000050.1:4979-5388 GCA_002779395.1 Ignavibacteriales bacterium CG07_land_8_20_14_0_80_59_12 | reverse complement strand
TCAACTATGGTTCTTCACGGTTTCGTGTGGGTCGGGAGGCAGTCACAGGTTTCAATCCTCGCCCGTCTGAGAAGACGGGCGCAACGAGCGCCATGAAGAACATATCGGTGCCGGCTGTGTACGAGTACTTTCTGGATCATTGGAGGACCTTCCATCGGGACCTCGACGCCGAGGACAGCATGCGGCGTTACAAACGTGCAGCTCCTACGGAGCTGGGAACAACAACGATCCGATATTCTACAACCGGGTGCGGTGCCACTCCACTCTCGGTCACAAATCACCGGTGGCGTAGGAGCGGCGGATCACACTGGCGTGACTCCGTGTCCACAAAACGGGGAGAAATCAGATATTCACCCGTACATCTCCTGCTCGACGAGGGCGCAGAGGATGTGGCCGATCGTGATGTGCC
>PEWR01000050.1:4668-4943 GCA_002779395.1 Ignavibacteriales bacterium CG07_land_8_20_14_0_80_59_12 | reverse complement strand
TGACCGGCAGCTGGCAGGCGGATGCCGCGCGGCTGCCCCCGGCACCAAGCAATCCGATCGTGACGAGTCCCCGTTTGTTCCCAATCTCAAACGCCCTCAGGATGTTCGGAGAATTGCCGCTTGTCGTGATGCCGACGAGGATATCGCCTTCCCTCCCGAGCGCTTCGACCTGGCGAGCAAAGACATTCTCAAAGCCGAGGTCGTTTGATCCGGCGGTGAGAATGGACGTGTCGGTGGTGAGCGCAATCGCCGGCAGTGCGGGGCGGTTGATGTCG
>PEWR01000050.1:0-4580 GCA_002779395.1 Ignavibacteriales bacterium CG07_land_8_20_14_0_80_59_12 | reverse complement strand
CCGTGAGAGCACGCAGGACGAGATCGACGGCCTTCATAATGTCGCCGGTACACGCCTCGACCATTTCATGCTTCGTCTTTGAGCTCGCTTCCAGCGCGTCGGTGATGAACGACTGACGGGCGAGAAGGGTCAACGGTTTGTGCGCCATGGATGCTCAAGCCCCCTTCAGGAATGAACGGACAATCTCCGGAACCTGGTCGAGCGCTTCGTTCACTTTCGTGGTGTCCTTCCCACCGGCGGTCGCAAGATGAGGGCGCCCTCCGCCACCGCCGCCGAGGATCTTCGCGACCGCTCCCACGATCTTCCCTGCCTTAAGCCTTTTGGCGGAGATCAAATCGTCCGTGACGACACAGACGAGCGCCACCTTCTCATTCACGACCGAGGCGAGGACTCCAACGCCGCTCCCGAGCTGTGCGAGAAGAGCGTCCCCCAGGTCTTTCAGCTCATCAGGGGAGGCAACGGAAAGGGAACCGATCACGAGCTTTATGCCGTCGGCGGTCTTCGGTTCCTTGACGAGTCTCTCAAGCTGGCGCTTCGCGTCGCCGAGACGAAGAGCGGAGAGTTCCTTCTCAAGTTTTTTCCGCTCTTCGATGAGCGCTGCCACGCGATCGGCGACTTCCGCCGGCTTGGCATTGAGGAGGCGCTGAAGCTTCTCGACTTGCTCAAACTGGAGGCGGATGAGCTCGTCCGCGGTGGTGCCGGTAACCGCCTCAATCCGGCGGACGCCGCTCGCGATGCTCCCCTCGCTCGTGAAGCGGAAGTAACCGATGTCGCCGGTCGACTTCACATGAGTGCCGCCACAGAACTCCGTGGAGAAGTCACCGAATTGGACGACGTTCACGCGGTCCCCGTACTTGTCCCCGAAGAACATGAGGGCTCCCATCTTCTTCGCTTCTTCGAACGGGATGTTCCGGTGGTGTTGGAGCCGAATGTTCTCGCGGATCTTCTCGTTCACGAGCGCCTCGATGTCGCGCTGGGTGCTCTCATCAATCTTCTCGAAGTGCGTGAAGTCAAATCGCAGGCGGCCTGGTTCGACGAGCGAACCCGCCTGGTGGACATGTGTACCAAGGAGCTTCCTCAGGGCGGCGTGGACAAGGTGCGTTGCGGAATGGTTCCGCATGATAGCCCGCCGCCTCTCTTGGTCGACGGCCGCGTGGACCTGCCCGCCGAGACGAAGTTCCGCACTTCCCGGTTCGATGACGTGCACGACGCGATCGCCGCTCTTCGCCACATCGACGACACGGAACTCCGAAGCTCCGGCATAAAGCGTCCCGGTGTCGTCCACCTGTCCGCCTGCCTCGACATAGAACGGAGTCCGATCGAGGATCACAAGCTCGGTTCCGTCGCCACGCTTCAGACCGATGACTGCTGCCGCATTTTCGAGAACGTCGTAGCCGGTGAACTCGGTCTTGGACGGTGCGTCAGGGAGAAGCGTGAAGCCCGAGCCGCTGCTGGCATCCTCCAACGTGAGAACGAACTTCTCCTTTCCCGCCTGACGTGCACGCTCCTTCTGCTCAGCCATGAGGAGCTGGAAACCGGCAAGATCGACGGTCAGGCTTTGCTCTCGTGCCATGAGCTCGGTGAGGTCGAGCGGGAAGCCGAACGTGTCGTAGAGCTTAAACGCCTCGTCGCTGGGGAAAACGTTTCCTCCCGTATCCTTCACTCTTGCCGCGACGGATTCGAAAATATTGAGGCCGCGGTCGAGTGTGGCGGTGAAGTTCTCCTCCTCGCCCTTGACGACCCGGCTGATGTGCGCCGACTTCTCGCGAAGTTCGGGGTAGGCGTCGCCCATTATCACGGCGAGGGGCGGGACCAGCTTGTGAATGATCGGCTTGTGCACGCCAAGCTGACGCGCGTACCGGGACGCTCGCCTGAGGAGGCGGCGGAGGACGTACCCGCGCCCCTCGTTCGACGGCATCGCGCCGCCGGCGATTGCGAAGCTCAGGGCGCGCACGTGATCGGCCACGACACGCATCGCGATCTGGTGCACTTCTCCTTCATACGTTTTCCCCGTCAGCGCGCAGATCTCATCGATGAGCGGGGCGAAGAGGTCGGTGTCGTAGTTGGATTTCTTCCCCTGGAGAACCGCGACGAGTCGCTCGAGTCCCATGCCGGTGTCGACATGCTTCGCCGGCAGTTCGGTGAGTGTCCCTTTCTCATCCCTGTCGTACTGGATGAAGACCAGGTTCCAGATCTCCATGACGAGCGGCGTACCTGCATTGACAAGCCGGCCGCCGTTGCCATCCGGCGTGAGATCGATGTGAATCTCCGAGCACGGACCGCACGGTCCGGTCTCGCCCATCTCCCAGAAATTGTCCTTCGCGCCGAACTTGAGGACATGTGACGGGTCGATGTCGGTGACAGTCTTCCAGAATAACTCCGCCTCGTCGTCTGTCTCGTAGACAGTTGCCCAGAGGCGCTTCTTCGGAATCTGCCACACGCCCGTCAGCAGCTCCCACGCCCATTGGATCGCCTCGCGCTTGTAGTAGTCGCCGAAGCTCCAGTTGCCGAGCATCTCGAAGAATGTATGGTGGTAAGTGTCCTTTCCGACTTCTTCGAGGTCGTTGTGCTTCCCGCTTACGCGAATGCATTTCTGCGAGTCTGCGGCACGGACGTAATCGCGTGTTCCAGTCGCGAGAAAGACATCCTTGAACTGATTCATTCCCGCATTTGTAAAGAGGAGAGTGGGGTCGTCGTAGGGGATAACCGGGGCGCTCGGGACGACACGGTGCCCGCGCTCCTCGAAGAATTGGAGGAACCCTTTGCGAATTTCGTTTGCCTTGATCACGTACTGTACGATTCGTGCATGGATGGTAAGAAAAAATATCCCACCGCAGTGGGTCATGCATCCGGTAAGAAGCCCGGACGCGGGGACGAGGCCTGACCACCTCCGGTACGCAGGAGGAAGGTCATCGTGCTGCCGGTTTCGTTGCTACATCTCGATATGTGTGTGGAGCGCAATCTCCTCAAGGACGGAGTTCACCTTGAGGCACTCTTCAACCTCCCCGGAGAAGACGAGAGCTTTGCCTCTGCTGTGAGCCTCCCACGCGATGGATTCAGCCTTCGCAGAGTCGCACCAGATCGCCTTGACAATCTGCGCGATTACCTCATCGAACGTGTGAACGTCGTCGTTGAAGAGGACGACCTTTGCCGGCTCGGCTGTAAGGACGTCGACTTCCTTCTCCTGTTCGATGTGGATCTGCTGCTGCTCCATGGGGCCGGTCCCAGCAATTACAACACGGACGCGCGGCGCGAATTCCCGCAACCCTTTGAATTATACAAAAGGCACTCATCTTATTCAAACGTCCGAAGCGGCAAGGACAGGCGGGCATTCGAAGCGGGTTCGCAAGAGAAGGGACGTTTGGCCAACTGCTACATGTTCTTAACTATCGCGGCGCCGAATTCAGAGCATTTCACCTCGGTGGCTCCGTCAGTGAGGCGCGCGAAATCATACGTCACGATCTTCTGGCCGATGGTTTTCTCCATCGCCACTTTGATGAGGTTTCCGGCTTCCTTCCAGCCCATGTACTCGAACATCATTGCGCCGGAGAGAATGAGTGAGCCCGGGTTCACCTTGTCGAGTCCGGCATACTTCGGTGCTGTGCCGTGCGTCGCTTCAAAGACAGCGTGATAGTAACCGATGTTCGCACTCGGCGCGATGCCGAGGCCGCCCACCTGTGCGGCGGCCGCGTCACTCAGGTAGTCGCCGTTGAGGTTGGGTGTGGCAAGGACGCTGTACTCCACAGGTCGGAGAAGGAGCTGCTGGAATATGCTGTCCGCGATCCGGTCCTTGATGACAATCTTCCCGTCCGGCTGCTTTCCATTGTACTTCTCGTAGAGCTCCGTCTCGGTGATCGTTCGGTCTTCAAACTTCTCCTTCACCACCTGGTACCCCCAGTCACGAAACGCCCCTTCGGTGAACTTCATGATGTTTCCTTTGTGCACGAGGGTCACGCTCGGGAGGTTGTTGTCGATTGCGTACTGGATTGCCTTGCTTACAAGCCGCTTGGAGCCGAACTCGGACATCGGCTTAATCCCTATCCCCGAATCGAGACGGATTTTCCTCCCCAGTTCCTTATCGATGAAGTCGATGATCCGCTTCGCCTCAGGTGTGCCCTGTTTCCATTCGATGCCGGCATAGACGTCCTCGGTATTCTCACGGAAAATGACAACGTTGAGCTCCTCAGGACGCTTCATCGGGCTCGGGGCGCCGTTGAAGTAGCGGACCGGTCGAACGCAGGCGAAGAGATCGAGGATCTGGCGGAGCGCGACGTTGAGACTCCGGATTCCGCCGCCGATTGGCGTCGTGAGCGGGCCCTTGATTGCGACCAGGTACTCCTTGATGGCCTCGATGGTATCATTCGGGAGCCACACGTCTTTGCCGTATACGCCGGTGGCCTTCTCGCCGGCATACACTTCGAACCAGACGACTTCACGCTTGCCGCCGTACGCCTTTCTTACCGCTGCGTTGAATACCATCTGCGACGCGCGCCAGATGTCCGGTCCGATCCCGTCCCCTTCGATGAAAGGGATGACCGGATGATCGGGTACACTCAGCCCTCCATTCGAGGGAGTGATCT
>PEWR01000008.1 GCA_002779395.1 Ignavibacteriales bacterium CG07_land_8_20_14_0_80_59_12 | reverse complement strand
CAGCACAGATGATCAGCTATGAACTGCCGATGGGCGTCTCGCTCCTTGGTGTCCTCCTCATCGCCGGCACGCTCCGCCTCGGCGGGATTGTCGCCGCCCAGTCGGGCTGGCACTGGAATGTCTTCCTCCAACCCCTCGGCTTCATTACGTTCCTCGTCGCATCCTTCGCGGAGACGAACCGCCTTCCGTTCGATCTCCCCGAAGCGGAGCCCGAGCTTGTCGGCGGCTACCACACCGAGTACAGCGGGTTGAAGTTCGGTGCTTTCTTCCTTGCCGAGTACGCCAACATGATCACGGCTGCCGGCATCATCACAACGTTCTACCTCGGCGGATGGCAGTTTCCGTATCTCGAGACGTTCGGACTCCCCGCATTCTGGGTTTCCATCATTCAGGTGCTGAGCTTTGTCGTGAAAGTCGTCGCCCTCCTCTTCTTCTTCATCTGGGTGCGGTGGACCATCCCGCGCTTCAGATACGATCAGCTCATGAACCTCGGCTGGAAGGTGATGCTGCCACTCGCGCTACTGAATCTTCTCGGCACGGCACTCTGGATCACGTTGTTCTAAGGGCTCCAACAGATGAGAGAACGGACCACGGAACTAAAGAACGGGCGCACCCTGCCGATCAGGAGGAAGGACCTCTCCGTCTGGCAGAAGGCATACATCCCCGAAATCGTGAAGGGGCTTACACTCACGCTCCGTCAGATGTTCAGGCCGAAGTTCACACGCGAGTACCCCGAGGAGCGCTGGGAACCGACAGGCGCATTCCGCGGGCGTCCCGTCCTCGTCTCCGAGAGCGGCACGGAGCGTTGCGTTGCCTGCGGCCTCTGCGCCCGTGTGTGTCCGGCACTCGCGATCTTCGTTCAGGCGGAGGAGACTTCCCGCGAGAAGGAACGACGTCCGAAGGTCTTTGAGATCGACATGCTCCGCTGCATCTTCTGCGGCTTCTGTGAGGAAGTGTGCCCCGAGGAAGCAATCGTCATGAGCAAGGACTTCGAGGTCGTATTTGCTGACCGGAGGAAATCGATCTTCGAGAGGGAAAAGCTCCTTATGCCGATGGAGGAGCTGATGGATCGGCTGGATTTTCTGCATCGGTGCCGGTAGCATACCGCTGCGCGGCAGGGATGCCGTGACCGTTCCGGTCGTCACTGGCCTGCGCTTGTGAGGGAGGATCGGGGAAGAAGGGCTGGAGACCCTCCCGGCCGGGACCTGAACTTACTTGCCTCTACCGAGCCGCCTCCAAATCCGCGCGGGGGCGTGAAGCACACGCTTGTTCGCAGCCCCCCGGAGGGAGGACGGACGGATGCTTTCGCGAGTCATCAGCAGCGCGACGTGCGGGATCAACGCATACCTCGTTGAGGTTGAAACCAACGTCGAGAACGCAATTTTCCACTACAACCTCGTCGGGCTTCCGGACGGGGCCGTGCGTGAGAGCCAGGAGCGGATCATTGCGGCGGTCAAGAATTCCCACCTCATTTTTCCGAACAAACGGATCACGATCAACCTCGCCCCCGCCGATGTGAAGAAGGAGGGTTCGTCGTATGACCTTCCGATCGCCATCGGACTCCTTGCGGCGACGGGACAGGTGCAGCCTGACCTTCTCACAAGATTCGTCGTTCTCGGTGAGCTGTCGCTTGACGGGGGGCTCCGGCCGATTCACGGGGCCCTTCCTATCGCCCTCGAGGCGAAGCGAAAGGGGTTCAACGGCATCATTCTCCCTTCGGGGAACGCAATGGAAGCGGCCATGGTCGAGGGAGTTGATGTCTTCCCCATGTCATCCCTCTCCGAGACCGCGCTTTTTCTGAACGGGGGGCACTCATCCGCACAGCCGTTCCACGTCGACCTCGCCGGAATCTTCGCGCAGGAGCAGCGTGCACTCGTTGACTTCGCCGATGTGAAGGGGCAGGAGCATGCAAAGCGTGCGCTCGAGGTCGCTGCCGCGGGCGGACACAACATCATCATGATCGGACCTCCCGGTTCCGGCAAGACCATGCTTGCAAAGCGGCTGCCGACCATCCTGCCGCCGATGCTCCTTGACGAGGCGCTGGAGACGACGAAAATCCATTCCGTGGCCGGACTTCTTCCGCCCGATACCGCACTTATCGCCGTGCGGCCCTTCCGATCTCCGCACCATACGATCTCCGACGCTGCCCTTGTCGGGGGTGGCGCCGTACCGCGTCCGGGCGAAATCTCGCTCGCCCATCACGGCGTCCTCTTCCTCGATGAACTCCCTGAGTTTGCACGGAATGTGCTTGAAGTCCTTCGCCAGCCTCTCGAAGAGGGGCACGTGACGATCAGTCGCACCAGGATGTCGCTTGACTTCCCTGCGAACTTCATGCTCGTTTGTGCGATGAACCCGTGCCCGTGCGGCTACTACGGCGACCCGGCGCATGAGTGCAGCTGCACCGTCCCACTTGTGCAGCGCTACCGGTCGAAGATCTCGGGACCGCTCATGGACAGGATCGACATCCATATCGACATGCCTGCCGTGAACTACCGCGACCTCGCAACGAAGCGTCCCGGTGAGCCCTCGGCGAGCGTGCGCGAACGTGTCGTGGCCGCTCGGAAGGTCCAGCAGCACCGGTTTAGAGGGAGGAAAGGGCTTTTCAAGAACGCCGACATGCAATCGAAGGACATCCGCGAATATTGCCGGCTCGACGATGCGGGGGAGGAGCTGATCAAGCTGGCGATCACGAAGCTTGGCCTTTCGGCCCGGGCGTACGATCGAATCCTGAAGGTCGCGCGGACTATTGCGGATCTCGCCGCGACGGAATCAATACGCACAGAGCACATCAGCGAGGCAATACAGTACCGAAGCCTGGACCGCGACGTCTGGTCCGCCTGAGTGCAGACACGCGATACCCCCGCCGAATTTCCCTTGTCGGAGGAAGGAAGCCGGCGGATCATAGTTCCCGCGCCAGACCTGGCGTTCGCCAAAGAGGGAAATCCGAAGAGGTCTTCCCGAAGAAGCCCCTTGACTTCTTAGAAGATTGGTGCTAACTTCGGGTAGCTGCGGACGGGGCAGCGGTTCGATTGAGCAGCGTGCGGGGCCGGTTGTTCTTCTTTCAACCTCAAATGGGGGCAGCATGAGAAAACTTGCTTTCTTGCTTCTACTGTCTGTGGAGGTTCTTCTCGCAGGGACGACGGGCAAGATCGCGGGAAGGATCACAGACGCGGTCACAGGCCAGCCGATCCCATTTGCGAACGTGTTCATTGAAGGGACGACGATGGGAGCGGCGGCCGATGCGGGGGGGAATTACTTCCTGATCAACGTCCCGGTCGGGACGTACACCGTCCGTGGTTCTGCGGTCGGTTACGCCGCAAGGGGTGTCTCTGGTGTGAAGGTCATTATCGACATGACCTCGACGGTCGACTTCATCCTCGAGTCGCGTGACGTGAGAGTCGGCGAGGTCGTCGTCGCGGCGACGCGCCCCGCCATCCAGCAGGACCTTACGTCGACGAAGCATACCGTTGACCAGGACGTAATCAGCATGATGCCGGTCGATGACTTCCGGGAAGTTGTCCAGCTTCAGGCCGGCGTTAACGGGAGCCACTTCCGCGGCGGACGCTTTAACGAAGCCCTCTTCCTCGTGGACGGTATCCAGGTGAAGAGTGCCATCAACGGCTATACCGGCTACACTGCCGGCTTCGCGACGAACCTGCCACAGCTCGGCGTCTCGGAGATCCAGGTCTCAACAGGAGGATTCGAGGCCGAGTACGGCAACGCGCAGTCCGGCGTCGTCAACACGCTCACACGCGACCCCGGTTCGAAGCTCGCCGGGAAGTTCCGGGCACGGACGTCCGACTTCCCGTGGTCGAAGATGAAATGGATCCCGGACGAGTATGGCGACGGTCAGCCCGACTGGAAGAACCTCGAGGCTTTTCTCGCATCGCCGCTCCTGACGGTCGGCGATTTCAGGTTCGCGCTGAACGGTTCGGCGGATGTCGCATGGCAGACGAAGGACTTCCTCCCGCACGAGGACTTCTACAAGGAATCTTACCAGGCAAAGGCGACCGTCATCCGGGGTGACACGCGGATCCAACTCAGCGGCCTCCGCTCATGGTCGACCAGCAACGGCTACTACCATCGGTACTCGCGCTATGGTCCGCTCAGCGAAGGATACCAGTACGACCTCTTTCAGCGGCCGGTGAGCGGCGGAATCCTGGAGCAGTACATCTTCGTCGTCGATCCGTGGAACTACCCCTCCCCGAGTGTTACGGACCCTACAGATTCGATCGCGTTCGACGGGAAGAAGTACGGTCAGGTCAGGAACATCTACCAGGCGGGGATGCAGAAACACATTTCGATCCCGACGAACAACAGCTTCAACGTCGCTGTTGCGTGGACGCAGAACCTGAGTGCGAGCTCGTTCCTCGAAGTGAAGCTCTCAGAATTCTACACCAGGTTTCACGAGACTGTCCAGGACGTCGACGACCGGAACAAGAACGGGAATGTCACCGAAGAGCTTCAGTGGATTGACAACAGCAGCAACCCGTTCCCGACAAAGGGGTACCAGGACAGGCTTTTCACAGAGAGCTACTGGTACTATTCCGGGGATGAGGGATGGTGGTTCGATCAGACCGCCCGCACGTATTCATTCCGCGCGGATTACTCGAACCAGTTCGACCGCCACAACCTCCTGAAGTCAGGGATTGAATTCAACTACAATGGCGGGAACGTTGACAAGGTTAGTTTCGAATCAGTGACGAACCCAAGGCTCGATATATGGGCGGCGGACCTGTACGACTTCGCGGCGTATGTCCAGGACAAGATTGAGGTCCGTGACGGGTTTATCCTCAACGCGGGTCTCCGCCTCGACTACTATGACCCTAACGGATTCGGCGCACCCGTCCGTTACCCTGCGGACCCCGCGGACCTTGCCGACCCGGTCAAGCGCGCCGCGCTTACCGATGCGAACAAGCCCAGTCCGCGATGGCAGGTCAGCCCGCGGATCGGCATCTCCCACCCGATAACGGAGCGGGACAAGATCCACTTCTACTACGGACATTTCTTCCAGCGGCCCGACTTCCGCTACCTCTACGAAAACATCAACCTCAACTTCCGGTACACAACGAACGTCGATGTCGGCAACCCGAGCCTGAGGCCGGAGAAGACCGTCTCCTACGAGATGGGCTGGGAACATCTTTTCGCGAACGACATCCGGTTCAGTCTCACAGGGTACTTCAAGGACATCACAAACCTCGTTGGAGCAAATGATTTCGCAGTCCCGGGAGCAACTGAGCTCTACCAGGTCTTCATGAACCTGGACTATGCAAACGTCCGAGGCATCGAGGTCACACTCGAGACCCTGGGCCTCAAACCGATCGGCGGGATGATCAACTACACCTACGCCTTCGCAAACGGTCGCTCGTCTTCGGTCTTCCGGAGCAACGGCGAGATCGTACCGCGGCGCCTTGATCCGCTCCAGTGGGACATCCGTCACCGCATCAACGCCAACATTATCCTCCGCAGCATGGGGAGTCCGCTCGAGCGACTGATCGGACCGGCGGAGCTCGACTTCATTTTCACAGCGCAGTCGGGATATCCCTATACGACAAACACGCGCGATGTCTTTCCCCTCTTCGCGCTGAGGAACGACGGGCGGCTGCCGTGGACGAAGAACGTTGACCTCCGGCTCCGCAAGACCTTCGCGCTTTCGTCCATCGACCTGTCGTTCCTCGGCGAAGTAAGGAACCTCTTCAACTGGAGGAACGTCGAGTATATCGCCGGCGCTAGGGAGGGACTCATCATATTCGAGCAAACCGGGAACCCGAGAGGACCCTACCTTGATCCGCAAACATACAGCCCGCCGCGTGTCTACCGGCTCGGCTTCGAAGTCCAGATGTAACGGAGGCCCGATGAAAAGAATTCTCTCATTTGCAGTGATCGCGGCCGCGGGGTTCCTAAGCCTCGCCTTCGCAATGAAGGACGACGGGACCACGTCGGCGCTGCCGAAGGCCGCCTCGGCGGCCGACATCCAGCCCAGGGGATTCAGCCACAAGGTCGGATCGCTCTGGACACAGGTGACGAACTACGGATTCTACGGCGACAAGAAATACGTCGAGCCGAACTTCGAGTGGCCGGGCGGCAGCGGCAATATCTACGGATGGCTCACTTCGATCTGGATCGGGGCACAGATCGACAGCGTGGGCTACGTATCGTGTGGTGAGTACAACCATTTCCGTCCCCTCGACTCGATCCACGTGAAGACCCGCTCCACGGGCGCCCTTTCGGCGGAGGATACCTATACGCGTTACACCGACGTGAACCCGCCGAACCCCGGCGCGGGCCATCACAATCTCGGCGTCGAGATCATCGAGCACACGTATGCGTGGGACCAGTCATACAACGACGACTTCATTATCTGCGACTACTGGATCAAGAACGTCGGCGACTCGACAAGCCAGGGGATAGTGCGGAGGACGTTGAACGGTGTCTATGTCGCGTTCCGCATGGATGCCGACGTCTCCGGTTTCAACGGATCGAACACCGAGTCGAGCTTGTGGGACGGGGACGACCTCGTCGCCTTCGATCCGGATAACAAGCTCTTTTACCTGTACGACGGCGACAACCCGACTGTCCCCGGGGACGACACTGGCAACCCCGATCCCGTCACAGGCGTGCTCCGATCACCGGGCTACATCGGGGCTCGTCTCCTCAAGGCTGACAGCGCACACTTTGGAGGACACTACACTGGGCAACCGACGATCTTCTCGCCAACTTACCGGTACAACGAGCCCCTCTCGACGACCGGGCAGTATGAATTCCTGAAGGGAAGCGTAATCGCGCCGAATGCAACGGTCACACGGGACTACCGCGGGATTTTCGGCATCGGACCGTTTACGATCCCTGCCGGTGACTCGATCCACATTGTGATCGCATGGGTCATCGGCTATGGGAAGGCAGGCTGCACACTGAATTCTCAGGTTGCCCAGTCCCTTTTCGACGGCAACTACTCGAAGGCACCGTCAGCGCCTGACGAGCCGCTCACCACCATCAAGAATTCCGTCGATGCGGCTGGGATACCGTCCGTGGAACTGAAGTGGAGGAGGAACTCGGAGTACAGTGCCGATCCGCTCACCGGGCTCCGCGACTTCGCAGGCTACGCGGTCTACAAGAGTACACGCCAGGATGCAGGGGGCAATCCGATCTGGGACACGCTCGCCGTCTACATCGAGGGGGACAAGCTCGACCGTGTGAAGGACAGCCTGTGGCTGGGCCGTCCGTTTGTGAAGCCGTGGCCGCCCGAACCGGTGGTGGAAGAGAACGACACGCTCTACAGGTTCCTTGACCGCGGCATCCTCAATGGTATGATCTACACCTACGCTGTGACGGCCTTCGATAGAGGTGATTCGCTCCTCGGAATCGGCAGGCTTGAGAACCAGATCGGCCGCGGACGTGCGACGACGAAGATCTACATGGCGAACAACCCGCCGGCCGAGAACACGAACAAGATCCGAGTCGTGCCGAACCCGTTCCTCGGTTCGAGCAAATTCAACAACCCGAACCCGATCGAGACGAACCCCTGGGTGAACCGGATACGGTTTATCAATCTCCCGCTGGGGGCGATGATCTCCATCTTCACGCTCGCCGGAGACCTCGTGAAAACCATCGGCAGCGGCGATGTTGTCTACACGAGCCGCGACGTCGCTATTACCGGGGACTTCTCGGGCGTCGCAGAGTGGGACCTTGTGACGAAGAACAACCAGGAGGTCGTCTCCGGTATCTACATCTACGTCGTCGAATCCGATGCCGGCAGCTTCACCGGCCGCTTCACGGTTATCCGATAGGGGGACGCGATATGAAAAAGATCTTCATTTTGTTGCTCGTCTTCGCTCTCCCCGTCGCCGCCCAGCAGTTCGGACAGGTGGGGACGAGCGGTGCACAGTTCCTCAAGATCAACTTTGACCCGCGGGCGTCCGCCCTCGGGTACGCGGCCGCGTCGGTCGTCGACAACGTGTCCGCCGTCTACACGAACGTCGCCGGCATTGAGAGCATCGCACAGGGGGATGTCGCATTCGCATATATCCCGTACTTCGCCGGACTGAAGTTCGTTTCTGCGGCCGGGGCCTACCGCCTCGGCGATGTGGGTGTCATCGCAATCCACGGAGCCGGATTCAGCGCCGATGAGGAGGTGACCACCGTCGAACAGGAGAACGGCACCGGAGAAATGTACACAATGTCGAATCTCACGTTCGGCGTCGCCTTCGCCCGGCGGATCACCGACAAGCTCGCGATCGGCGTGCAGGGAAAATTCATCCGGGAGTCGTACGCAGGGCACAGCTCGTCAGCGGTCGCGTTCGACATTGGGAGCGCATATGACCTCGGCTTCGCGGGCGCGAAACTCGCACTCACCCTGCAGAACTTCGGTCCGGATATCGAAGGGATGTCAGGGAGCTACATCGACTACAGCGACAACATGCTTCAGAAAGACTTCCAGAAGACGCCGCTCCCCGTGACGTTCCGCGCGTCGTTCAGCGCGGTTCCATACTCGACGGAGACCTACAGCGTCCGCGTGATCGGCGACCTCGTCCACCCGAATGACAACACGGAGCACTACAACATCGGGACGGAGATAACCCTCTACGACTTCCTCGCCCTCAGAGGGGGTGTGAAGCTGAACTACGATGACGAGTCATTTGCGCTCGGCATCGGGATCAACGGCGCGAAGTTCCTCGGTCAGAACATCCGGCTCGACTATTCGTTCGAGAAATTCGGCATTCTCTCATCTGTCCAGAAATTCTCGCTGGGCTTCACGCTGTAGACAATCGACACAGGATTGCGATCAAGAGATGATGAATCGACTCGCGGCGCCTGGCCCGTCCATTCGGGCCAGGCGTTTTCATGTTGCCGGTGCGCCCCTCGTTCTCGCAGCCGCGCTGTTCGTCTCCATGTTCGTTTCGACGCGCGTGCACGCCGAGGACGTCACAATCTCGGGAAGCGTCCGTGATGCGAAGACCCGTGCACCTGTCGCCGGTGCGATCGTGGAGATTTCTGACACGACCGGCGGTGACAGGGACAGCGTGTCCTCAGATGCGAACGGGCTCTGGTCATTCACATTCAAGACGTCGCTTGTTGACGGAACTTCGGCGGCGCCCGATCGAGTCGACCTCCGGCAGAACTACCCGAATCCCTTCAACCCGTCCACGGTGATCGGATTCACCGTGCGAACAGCCGGGCGAATGCGAATTGCGGTCCACAACAGCCTCGGGCAGCTCCTTGACGAGAAAGCCGCGTTCCTCACGCCCGGTGGCTACACGATCCGGTGGTCCACTCGTGGACCCGCGGGGATGCTGTTCTATTCAATCGAGGCGAACGGTATTCGCGCTACGAGGAAGATGGTCCAGCTCGACGGCGGGGGAGGGGGAGGAGGAGGAGGCCTCGGCGACTTTGCCTTGTCCCACAGCATCTCTACGTTGCATTCCCTCGGCAAGGTCTCTGGGGCCCATCGAATCACGGCCAAGCGATGGGACTACGAACCGGACAGCGTGACCGTGGCTGACGGGACGACTGCTGACATTTTCCTCCACACAGTGCATGATCAAGCGTTCGTCATCGACCTCCACAACGACGTTCTCGAGAAGATCATGGGCTCCGGCTATGAGCTCGGGCTGAGGCACACGGTCAACCATACCGACATTCCGCGCCTTCGGGAGGGTGGCGTAGATGCACAGCTTTTCTCCGTCTACGTTCCGCAGGAACACTATCCGGATGCGTACGCAGAATCCCGTCGGATCATCCTCGCATTCGAAGACCAGGTGGCGAGGAATTCCGGTGACCTCGGAGAAGCCAGGAAACCCGATGAAATCGCGGGATTGAACGGGCAGGGGAAGATCGCTGGCGTTCTCCTCCTGGAGGGAGGCTACGCCATAGAGAACAGCCTCGAGAATCTCAAAGCTCTGGAGGCCGCCGGCGTTTCCGCAATGACCATCACGTGGAACGACAGCACGCCCTGGGCCGTGTCGGCAGGGGACTCTCGCTCAGAAACGGTCGGATTTTCCAATTTTGGGAAAGACGTTATTCGCACGATGGACTCGTTGAGCATTGTTATCGACGTCTCGCATACAGGAATAAAGACCATCGAGGACATCCTTGCGGTAACCAGAAACCCGATCATCGCAAGCCACTCGGGCGTCTGGTCTCTCCGTCACCACACCCGGAACCTCACCGACAGCCAGATTGTCTCCATCGCCCGCAGAGGGGGTGTGATCGGTGTCGTGTTTTACCCGTCATTTCTCTCGTACGACAACCACGCTGACATCCAGACAGTCATACAGCACATCGATTACATTGTCCGCCTCGTCGGCGTGGACTACGTGGCCTTGGGATCTGACTTTGACGGAATGAACCCCCCGGCCCGCGGACTGGAGGACGTATCGAAGTTTCCCGCGCTCACGCTCGCCCTCCTCCAGCACGGCTATGCACACGCTTAGGTAAGGAAGATCCTCGGGGAGAATTTCCTCCGCGTCTTCCGCCAGGTTCGCCACTGAGAGTCACCTCGAACCCGGCGAACCTGTCCGTTAGGAGAGAGGCTTCATGCAAAGCAGTTTGTTGACTCACGCCGGCTATTCCTGACGCAACCAGAAGTTACACAAAATACATGAACCTCTTTCCATGCTTTGTGCGCAGGGGAGATGCGCGAAGGGCCAGCCGCTGCTCTCAACTCTCTCGCACCTCTTCGCCGTCAGTGCCATTCAAAAGCGCACGACCTGCCAACTGAACGATCCTCATCCAGAAGCCGAACAAACAATGAACAGCCTACCCGCGCACGGAGGGTGAAGTTCTCCGGCACGTCGGTCCATTCAGTGAGAGGCGATGCGTCATTCTCTTGCAGGTCAAGTCTTGACTTCCATTTCGGTGCTGAAAACGACGCTGGCAAACAATCGGGGCGCGACACAACTTTAATTGTCCACAACCCATCCGTATGATCCCAGGATGCCGAGTCTATCGCCCTATTGTTCAAGAAGTTACCGGAAACGCTTCACATCCCGGAGAGATCTTCTCGAGTTCGTTCATTCGAAAGGAAGTTGTGTGGACATGGGCTATGGGAGGATCCAGGGGTGCTAAGTCCTGCAACGTGAAGAGGCCTTCTGTCCGATCCTCATTGCGGTCAGGTCCGGGATTGCAGTGGTGGGGAGAAAATGAAAACCCGGCAGGGTGGAGGATTGCTGCCGGGTCAGGAGGTAGAAGGAAGAAAGGGTCGTATACTCTTGGTCACTCGTCAGATCTCAGAAACCGAACCCATACCGCGAGAAGTGCGAGATAAGTCCATTGACGCAGACGAGCTCGCCTGTCGCAGCATTGATGGTAACACTCTCTGCAGGTACGGGCTCCCATGCCCCGTCGTTGCCGTAGTAGAGCTGAACCACAGCGCCCGCTGGAACATCGGAGAAGTCGAGTCCGGTGAAATGTGCGTTCAGATGTGCCGGCCGGCCGAACTGAATCCCTTCGGGATAGAAGTCGATGGCCAGCTTCCCGTCATTCACAACCATGAACGCAAACGTGTCGTGATCCACAGCCTTCGGATCCACATCGAGACTCACATCGCCTGTGACGGACTTCCCGCCGCGGACCCGGTAGCTGTATTCCGTATGAATCTGGCCACCGGTTTGGACCGTGAAGAAACCGATTGCAGGCTGGATTCGCTCGAGGCTCAACCGCTCCGGAAGCGAGATCAAGTGGACCGAATGCTGAGCCGTCGACTGCTCGACTGCTGGAGAGGCGGGGACTCCGGTCGGATTTTCGATCCCCGAGCAGCTCATCAGGAGCAGAAGCGATGCGCCGATGACGGCGATTCCGGCAACCTTCATTAGATTTTTCATGGCCAACCCCTTCTTCGAGACTGCTGTAGACCGCTTCTCTGATGACTTCGGACGCCAGGCAAACAGGCCCCTTGCAGTTACTTCTTCTTACTACAAGTGGCGTGCCAAAAACGCTACGTCGGCATCCCTCATATACATCAGCCTAAGTTCTTGTTTCACATTGCGATGCGAGGGCTCATCGAAAACAACATCGGGACATGCCGTGCCGGTACCACCAAGAGCAGGTAGATTCTACAGATAGGCTGTAGATTTTACAGAGGTCTTCCAGTTCCACAAAGGGAGAGGTGTGGAAGCGCTTCCTACGGTCGGAATACCCGAATCAGGCCTGGGATTAGTGTAAACTCGGCGGGTAGACGGCCGGTTGTCCATTCCGCCTGAACGCAGGGCGACGAACCAATATAGCGCTCCTTGGCGGCATCTTCAAGTTTGCTTTTCAGGCGAAAAGCGATAAATTATCACTGTTCCACCCATACGAACGACATGAACGCTGCCGCACGAAAGAGAGTACTGGTTTTTGCCTTCACCGCTCCTGCGGCCGCCATCCTCCTCGCCGTGGTCCTTTATCCCTTCGTCTACAACATGCTCCTATCCTTCTCGGACATGAGCCTGCGTCATTTTCGGTTGTGGAGTCTAATTGGCCTCAAGCAGTACAGCAAGGTGTTCTCGGAGCCCGGGTTCTACACAGTGTTCGGAAAGACGATCCTCTGGACCGTGATCAACGTTTTCTTCCATGTACTCATCGGGGTGTTCCTCGCCCTCGTGCTGAACCAGCAGATCAAGGGAAGATCGATCTTCCGCACACTTCTCATCCTTCCATGGGCGATTCCGCAGTTCATCGTGGCGCTTACATGGCGGGGCATGTTCAACTACGAATACGGTGCGATCAACTTGATCCTTTCGCAGTATCTCGGCCTGAGCCCGATCCCCTGGCTCCAGAGTCCGACGGGCGCGTTCGCTGCGGCCATCATTACGAATATCTGGCTCGGGTTCCCCTTCATGATGGTCATCGCCCTCGGCGGACTCCAGAGCATCCCCGGGGAGCTATATGAGGCGGCGGACATCGACGGGGCAACCTCCTGGCAGAAGACGCGGAGCATCACCCTCCCGCTCCTCAAACCAGTGATGATCCCTGCGATCACGCTCGGCATCGTATGGACGTTCAACAACCTCAACATCGTGTGGCTTATCAGCAACGGGGGAGAGCCTGCAGACCAGACACATATCCTGGTGTCGTATGTCTATCGTGCTGCTTTCAACCTCTACCGATTCGGGTATGCCGCAGCCCTTTCCGTCGTGATCTTCGTCATCCTTCTTGTCCTGTCACTCTCGTTCATGAAACGGACGCACGCCACGGCATCGGCGTACTGAGGCTTCGACACGTGAAGAAGCACAACAAGCAGCGGCAGACGTTTCGCATGTTGCTCACGTACACGTTTCTCGTCGTCTTCACTCTCGCCACGCTGTACCCGATTGTCCAGGTCTTCAGCATCTCGCTCCGTCCCGCAAACAGGCTTCTCTCGACCTCTCTCGAAATCATCCCCCAGGGGTGGACGCTCGACGCGTACCGGCAGCTCTTCGTCGAGAAGCCGTTTCTCCGTTGGCTCCTCAACAGCACGCTTGTCTCGGTCATCGTTACACTCACAGGCGTGGCTCTGGCGTCGACAGCTGGGTATGCTTTCTCGAGGTTCGAGTTTCTCGGTAAGAAGGCGGGACTCACAGGACTTCTCGTCACGCAGATGTTTCCTGCGACGATGCTGCTTCTTCCGCTTTACATCATGCTCGTAAAGCTAGGACTTCTCAACAGCTACATCGGAATCATCATCGTCTACACAGCGACTGCGCTGCCTTTCTGCGTTTGGCAGATGAAAGGTTACTACGATACGATTCCGTACACGCTTGAAGAGGCGGCCCGGATTGACGGAGCGACCCAGTTCTTCGCATTCTACCGGATCATTCTGCCGCTGGCGGCCCCCGGTCTTGTGATCACGGCTCTCTTCTCGTTCATCACAGCTTGGTCGGAGTATCTTGTTGCGGCGCAGATCCTTCAGGATTCCGCTCTCTACACTCTTCCTATCGGGTTGAAGCAGTTCGAGTCGAGCATGTCGACCGAGTGGGCTCTCTATGCCGCCGGCTC
>PEWR01000009.1 GCA_002779395.1 Ignavibacteriales bacterium CG07_land_8_20_14_0_80_59_12 | reverse complement strand
AATCTACCCTCTTGCTCCGTGACAGTAGCCGCAGAACCCGATACCCGGGTGGCCCCCCTGCGAGGGCGGGTGGGCGTTCGGATCGGTGTGACAGTTGTAGCAGACGGAACCCTGGTTCTCGTGCCAGTCGCCGTGCGTGGTGTCCATGAAGCCGCCCGGGTGCGTCCTCGGATGAGTCCCCTTGATGCCATCCGGGTCGGTGTGGCAGAGCGTGCACACCGGGTCACGTCCGTCCTGGTCGTGGCAGGCGGCACAGATCTTGATATCCTTCCGCGCGAGATCGGCATGCCGCCCACCGGTTGAGCCGCGCCCAAGCGTCGTGAAGCCTGGGGCGAGGTGCGACTGCGGCTTGATACGCGCGAAGTCCCCGCTCGCACTGTGGCAGTCTGCACAGAACACCTGCGTTACATGGCACGTTGAGCATTCGACAAAATGGGCGCGCGCATCGATTCCGTGCGTCATCCGGTAGTTGAGGTCGTGCACCCGCTCGAGGATCATCGGCTTCTGGGTTTCAAGGCTCGGTGAACGCGGCGAGGTTGTCGTCGGGGGCGTCACATCCGTCCGCAATAGACCGTTGGCACTGTGGCACTCAACGCAGAAGTTATCGGAATGGCACGTGACGCACTGCCCCTGACCCGGCGTCGTCCGGACGAACTTCTTGTGCTCCTTAAGGAAGTTCCCCACCCGGTGGCTCGAAGGATAGAGGTGGGCGACATCCGTGTGGCAGGACTCACATGCCTTCGGTGCCGACAGGTTGTCGTGACAGGAGGTGCATGTCTCCATCGGCGGAAGGTTCGAATTCGTTGCGTAGACAACGGTTTCGATTCCCTTGTGGCATGCGGCACACTCCGGCGATTGCTTTTCGATGTGGAACTTGTGCGAGAATGAGACCTCCCGCGGCTGCTTCTGCCACGTCGGGTACGGCTTCTCGTCGTAGTGGCACTTCCCGCACTCGGTCTCCGTCGCCACATCATGACACGAGGAACAGTCCTTCATCTTCGGGATGAGGAGGTCCTTCGAGCTTTCACTCGCCACAACCACGGTGTGACAATCCCTGCACACCACTCCCTGATCGAGGTGGAACTTGTGAGAGAACTTGACAACCTTCGTGAGGTCCTGCAGGTCCGAGGGCGCCGCCGAGCGCAGTGACAACGATGTCGCCGCCACGATGCCGGCGACGAGTGCAAGAGCAATGAGAGCGAGAGTAAGTTTCTTCATACACACACCTTTCATCCTCGACCATGAAGGATGGGTTGATGAACGGATATCAGGAGCCAAGCTTGCTGAAGAACCAGTACGATGCGCGGATGAAGATCCGTGCGTCACTTAAATAGACGTGGTTGGAGAGGACCTGCCCCTGCACGTCGAACGAGAGGGCCGGGAGCGGCTGATAGCGGATGCCCCCGAGCGCTGTGAGCACGGTTTCCTTCTGTGCCCCGCTTGCATCCGGGTCAAGCGTGTACTGGCCCCACGATACGCCTCCCGTCACGAGGACGAGCCGCTCGATCACCGGGTAGAGTCCCTGCGCGGAGATGAGGTCCATTTCACCCGCGTAGCCGAAGTCCTTTGTATAGGAGATGCTCCCGAACAATGCGGATGCGCCGGCTGTGACACGCGAGCTGGCTTTCTCGCCGGAACCGTACAACACCGTACCAAATCTCAGGAACGCCTGTGTCGCGGGGGTGAAGTTGTAGCCCGCGCCGGCACTCACCTCAAGGTTCGAACGCTGGTCGAACACGGAGAAGATCGAGTTGTACGGAAGGCGCTGCTGCCGGTACGTGACGTTCCCAAGGAGCGAGAGCTTCCCGGCGACCTGCACCGTTGCGGAGAACTGTCCCCAGAGCGGCTTCGCGTTGTTGATATCGTACTCAAAACGTCCGTAGAAGAATGTTCCCTGGCCGAATGTCACGCTCGCATCCGCGCCGATGAGCTGCTCGGCATCGGAGACGCCCTGGAATTCGAACTGCCGAAAGCCGCCGGGTGCTGTCGTGTCGACCCTGACGGCGAGGTACGGATCGGGGAGGCGATGGAGGTTCATGTAGCTCAGGCTGAGACGCGTGGAGGGGATGAGCCCCGTCGTCACCTGCGTACCATAAAGGTAGTTGTCCTTCAGTTTCATGAGCTTGAGCGACCCGTCCGTCGGTGTGATCATGCCGCCGTACGCCTGCACCGTCACGTCGTGGTACGGAGTGAGTTTGAGCGAGAGACCGTCGAGCGGTCCACGGCTGACCCCGGCGAAAACAATCTGGCGCCCGAGACGGACGTCGGCAACGTCGGCGATGCGCTTCACATCGAGGTAGAGGTTGTAGGCGCGGAGCCGCGGCTCTCCTTCAATCCCTCCGGCAAGGTCGGTCGATCCCTGCAGGTAGGTTGTGAAGGAGATGTTCCCTTCCCCGACCGTGAACTCGGCGAGTTGGTACCCCCGGAGGTGGTACGATTTCCTCTCGAGGGAATCGTACTGCTGGTAGGCGTAGAACGAGGTGGTGAGCCTGCCGCTCACGCTCTGCGAACGGACCGGGAGCGAAACGAAGAAGGCACACAACGCCACTGACACGAACGTATATCGACGCATAATCAGGCCTCGTCCAAGGTCAGAATTAAAACAGATCAACCAGGGGAAAAAGGTGAACAAATATACAAACATTGAACTTCAAGAATCAAGACCGAGGTTGGAATTTTTCCGTAAAGGAAACCCGGGATGACACGAAAACAAACGAATGACCGGGGATACCTATGTAACGAGGCAACAGAAAACTGGGGATGTGACAAGTCAACATCCCACCGACGGGCTGGTAGGGGGCTTGCACCCTCAAGTGAATGTGCCCTGCCGGGCGCACCAGAAAAAAGGGGGTCGCCAATGGCGACCCCCTTCCTTGATGCTCAGGTAACTCGTGCGGACGAGCTTCTTACTTCATGAGGACCATCTTCTTCGTGACAGCGAAGTCCTGGCTCCCGTTGGAAGAAGCCTCAAGGCGATAGAAATAGACGCCGCTTGCGACCTGATTCCCAGCAAGATCGCGGCCGTTCCACGTCGTCTTGTAGTTGCCGGCTGCGAGGTCGCCGTCGGCAAGCGTTGCAACCAGCTCACCGAGGAGGTTGTAGACGCTGAGACGGACGCGCGCAGACTTCGGCACGGAGAACTTGATTTCCGTGGCCGGGTTGAACGGATTCGGATAGTTCTGATCGAGCGCGAAGTCCTTCGGAACGTCCTTTCCATCGCGCGGAACGCCGAGAACATGGAGGTCGGTGAGAGATCCACGAAGGATCGCGACGGCATAGGCGGTATTGTGGATACCATTGCTCTTGTCGTTCGTGACGAAGTAGTAGTTCCAGATCGCCCGCAGGTACTCCGGATGTCCCTTCACCTTGTTGGAGTCGGCAAGTGCCGTTACCGGCTCGCCGCTCACATCAACGGCGCCGGCAGCGGTGAGTGCTGCCTTCACACGGTCAAGGAGGCCCTGCACTTCCGCCGTGGCGCTTTCGATCGTTCCGTCGCCGTCATAGTCATACAACGCCCGGATGTCTTCAAATGAGTTGACATTCTTGCCGTGGCACTCGCGGCACGCCACAACGAAATCGGTCTCCGTCGTTGCGCCCGGCTCCGTGAAGCTCATCGACATCTCGTGGTTTGCGTTCGTGTTCCCGAACCCCGGAGTTGAGCGCTCCGCCAGGTGGCACGTTACACAACCATCGGGAAGTCCATGGTGTGTTCCGAGGCCGGTGATCTGCTGACCGTATTCGATGGCGTTAGCGCCGAGGAACATATCGGCCTGCGGGCTCCCATGTGGGCCGAAGTGGTCAGCGAGCTTCGCTGCCTTAGTAACCGCATTGTAACGCGAACGGTGGCAGTTCATGCAGAGCTGCCCGGTGCCGCCGATGTCTGCCGGAACTTTGTAGCCGTTCATGAGCGAGTCGACCGACAACGTGCGGAGCTGTTTCGGATTGTCCTCACTGTGCGGATCGTGGCAGACGGCACAAGTGGTTGGAACGTTGTTATCGGCTGCAGTGTAGCCGGGATTTGCCTTGTTGTCAAGCCACTTTACGAACGCCGAACCGCTGTGGCAGGGGAAGCAGCTCGTGCGGGCCGTGTGTTCACCTGCTTCCCATGTTGCGTGTGCGGAGGCGTTGTAGTACGTGCCGAGCATATGATGCTTGGGGGCTTCATGGCACTGATTGCAGACGCCTGCGCTTAGGTCTTTGCTGATCTTCGTCTTGTCACCGTTATGGTCCTTCCCCGGTCCGTGGCAGCTTTCGCAGCCAATGTTTGCAACGCCGACGGCGGCCGGGGTGGAACGAACGAGATAGTTCCATGCCGTAGTGTCACCAACCGGGATCGTGTAGTCCCCGCCAACAATCGGGTAGCCGACGAACCAGGTCGAATCCCAGTGGCTCTGGTTGACAAGGTAACCAAAGT
>PEWR01000106.1 GCA_002779395.1 Ignavibacteriales bacterium CG07_land_8_20_14_0_80_59_12 | reverse complement strand
TGCGCGGATTGCACAGGAGGAGATTTTCGGACCAGTGCTCACGGTGACAAAGGCGCGTGACTTTGACCACGCACTCGAGATTGCCAACGGCACGGAGTACGGACTCACAGGCTCCGTCTATTCGAAGAACCGGAAGCGCCTCCAAAAAGCGGGACAGGTCTTCCACTGCGGCAACCTTTACTACAACCGGAAGTGCACCGGTGCGCTCGTCGGCGTTCATCCGTTCGGCGGATTCAACATGTCCGGGACGGATTCGAAGGCGGGCGGGGGTGATTACCTCCTTCTCTTCCTCCAGGCGAAGGTGATCACGGAGAAAGTCAAGTAATCGAGATTGACGCATCACATCATTTCACTTCAGAAGGAAGAACAATGAGCAAGGGAAAAATACGGAAGACAAGAACGGCATCCATGACGCTGTGGGCGGTGGTGGCACTGGCCGTGGTCGGAGTACTGTACACGGCGTTCGGATCGGGTCACGAGAACACCGAGGCGACTCCTTCGGCGGCGTCAGACAACGAGATGGCGGCAGAAGCGGCGTTCTCCCCCGATAAGAATATTCCGGCGCCAGATTTCGCCCTAAAAGACACTCAGGGGAAAGTCGTGAAGCTCTCCGATTTCAAAGGCAAGGTGGTCGTCATTGACTTCTGGGCTACCTGGTGCCCTCCGTGCCGGAAGGAGATCCCGGACTTCATCGACCTCTACTTAAAGTACAAGGATAAGGGGTTCGTGATGCTCGGTCTCTCTGTTGACGAGGGCGGCCTGAGCGACGTGATCCCGTTCATCAAGAAGAACAAGATCAACTACACGATCCTCATGGCGACGAACACAGACGTGCCGAAGGCGTACGGCGGCATCCGCGGCATACCGACGACGTTTGTGGTGGACCGGAGAGGCATTATCCGCGAACAGTTCGTCGGCTTCCGACCGAAATCGACCTTCGAGAGCGTCATTACAAAGCTCCTCGAAGAGAAGTAGGCCAGCGCATGGAAAGTGTCGGGTTCTTCACAGCATTTTTCGCCGGCATCCTTTCGTTCGTTTCACCCTGCGTTCTCCCGATCGTCCCGGGATACCTCTCCTTTATTTCGGGGGTCTCCCTTGAGGAGATGAAGGATGCGAGCGCCCGCAAGAGTGTCATGGCGAAGGTTTTCCTTAACTCGCTATTCTTCGTCATCGGTTTCTCTGTGATCTTCATCGGAATGGGCGCCTCGGCAACGCTCGTCGGCACGTTCCTGCGGGAGTTCTACCGGACTTTTGAGATCATCGGCGGCGCAATCATTGCAGCGCTCGGTCTCATCATGATCCTCCAGACGTTCGGTGTCCTCTTTATCCCCTTCCTCAATTACGAGAAACGGGTGCAGGTGAAGTCGAGGAAATGGGGACTCTTAGGCTCCTTCGTAGTCGGATTCTTCTTCGGCTTCGGCTGGACCCCCTGCATCGGGCCGATCCTCGGGACGGTCCTCGCCATCGCAAGTGAACAGGACACGGTTGGGAAAGGGATGGTGCTTCTCACATCATACTCTCTCGGGCTCGGCATTCCCTTTCTCCTCACAAGCCTGAGCCTGAACGCTTTCTTCGTCGTGTTCCAGAGGATCAGGCGATACATGAAAGTAATCGAAGTCGTCGCCGGACTCCTCCTCATTCTCGTCGGAGTCCTCATGATGACCGACTCGCTCACCGCGATTGCCAGTCTGCTTACCCGCTGGTTCCCGTTCCTTCAGGACCTCTCCTGACGACATCACAGACTGTGTCATTCGCTCGGAAGTCCGCCGGAGAGGCGGACTTCTTCTTGTGCGCGGCCATGATTTCCGTCTATCACCGGGGTCATTGCTTCAGCGGCGGGTTTGGCGTATATTTTCATTGTCTGTATCCGCATGTCCGGGGCTTGAATGGAGGCTCACGCCAGACGGGAGTCGAAAAACGGCATGAATTCAGCCGTATCGCAGAAAAACACCGGATTACTATTGCGGGAGGCATAGCATGCTGAAGATCACATACCTCAGCCACTCGGCATTCCTGTTCGACGACGGGACGACACGGCTCGTCATAGATCCGTTCCTGACCAACAACCCCAACGCTCCGGTCAAAGCGGACGATGTTCAGGTGAACTACGTTATCCTCACTCACGCTCACGGAGATCACCTCGGGGACGCTCTGGCCATTGCAAAGAAGAACAAGGCGACCGTCATAGCAGTCAACGAGCTTGCAAACTACGCCGCCTCAAAAGGGGTCAACGCTCACAACATGCACATCGGTGGGGGATTCAATTTCCCCTTCGGCCGCGTCAAGTTCACCATCGCGCACCACGGCTCTTCGACTCCGGAAGGTGAATACATGGGTGAGCCGGCGGGTGTCGTCATCACAATGGGGGGAAAGTCCGTTTACCACGCCGGCGACACGGGACTCTTCATGGATATGAAGCTCATCGGCGCAGTGACCCCGCTTGATGCCGCCCTCCTCCCTATTGGCGACAACTTCACGATGGGGATCGACGATGCGGTCCGTGCATCGGACATGCTCAATGCAAAGCTGACCATCCCGATGCACTACAACACGTGGCCGGTTATCGAGGCGGACCCCGAGGAATTCGCTCAGAAGACACGGGACCGCGGGATGGATGTCCGCGTCATGAAGTTTGGAGAATCGATCACACTGTAGCAGGCTCAATGGGGAAAGTCATCGCCATCGCAAACCAGAAGGGAGGGGTTGGCAAGACTGCAACCGCCGTCAACCTCGCCGCCTCCGTTGCTGTCGCTGAGCACCGCGTCCTCCTCTATGACACCGACCCTCAGGCGAATTCGACAAGCGGGCTGGGGATTGCCGCGGTTCCCGGCGAGAGTTCATACGAAGTCCTCCTCGGAACAATTCCCGTTGAGTCCGCGATGAAACCGACGGCGCTGTCCTTCCTCACGCTTGTCCCTTCGCATATCAACCTTGTCGGCGCTGAAATCGAGCTCGTCGGTATGCCGGAGCGCGAGAGAATGCTCTTGAGGGCGCTCTCGCCCGTGCGCGGCGATTTCGAGTTCATCTTCATCGACTGTCCCCCTTCACTCGGCTTACTCACCCTGAACGCACTCACTGCAGCGGATTCCGTCATCGTTCCGGTTCAGTGCGAGTACTATGCTCTCGAAGGGCTCGGCCAGCTCCTCAACACAATCAACGGGGTGAAGAAGGAGCTGAACCCGAAGCTCGAAATCGAGGGGGTGCTCCTCACAATGTACGATTCACGTCTCCGCCTGTCGAACCAGGTAGTGGAGGAGGTCCGGAAGTATTTCGGTGACCGCGTCTTCCGCACGGTGGTTTCGCGCAACGTCCGGATCAGTGAATCACCGAGCTTCGGAAAGCCGGTCCTTCTGTACGATGCAGTCTCCACCGGAGCACGGAGCTACATGGAGCTTGCGCACGAACTTCTCTCCCACGACGGTATCCTCAAAGGCGCATCAACGGAGCACTGACCATGGATCCAAAGGGAAAGACGGTTCTCGGGAAAGGACTTGGAGCGCTTATCAGTGGCATCGGGACGGCTCCGGTCGGCATTCGCGACGAGAAGCTCCCCGGCGACGACGGGAGGTCCACGAATGTCCTCGCCTCCGTCGATGTCAAGCGTGTCTTGCCGAACAGGTTCCAGGCGCGGACCGATTTTGACCAGGAAAAGCTTGAGGAGCTGAAGGCCTCCATCCTGGAGAACGGCGTCATCCAGCCGATCACCGTCCGGCGTCAGAAGGATGGAATGTACGAGATTATTGCAGGCGAGCGGCGGCTACGCGCATCGGTCCTCACCGGCCTTGAACGGATCCCGGCGTACATCATGGATGTCACTTCAGACGCCGAGATGCTCGAGCTTGCGCTCGTCGAGAATCTCCAGCGCGAGGACCTCAACGCGATCGAGGAAGCCCACTCCTACGAACGGTTGATCACGGAGTGCTCGCTGACACACGAGGAGATCGCGAAGAAGCTGGGGAGGGATCGCTCGACCATCTCGAACGTTCTCCGCCTCTTGAAGCTCCCCTCCGATATTCAGGAAAGCATCCGCCGCAATGAGATCAGCGCCGGACACGCCCGCGCGCTGATCAATCTACCCTCCGAGGAGGCGCAGCTCAAACTGTGGAAGAAGACGGTTCAGAAGGGGCTCTCGGTACGGCAGGTCGAGTTATTTGCACATTCTTCGGCGACGGGGGAGAAGAAAAAGAAGAAGCAGGGCGTCATCCTCCAGTACGACGGCACAACGAGCGCTCTCGAGTCACGCCTGAAGCGCCTCCTTGGCACGCAGGTCAGGATCCATACATCGCGCAGCGGGAACGGAAGTATCGTCATCGAGTTCTACTCGGCTGAGGACCTCGGACGAATTGTTGACTTGCTCGAGGAGATCAGGCGATAGAAACGGCGCTCAACTCTTTTTGTTCATCATTCCTTTGATTCGAATCGAGCCTCACAAGCCAACCGGCGAGACAGCTAGAGCCACTTCACCACAGGGGCTCGTTCGTACAGGTCGCGTGATGGTACTCGCTGCTGCGGCCGTCTTCATGCTCATGTCGAAGCTCCCGGCACAGGAGCCGGCACTGCAATCCAACGCAGCTCCGACATTCTACGCCCGGCAGGCATTTCTCCAGCAAGTCCGGTCGTCGTCCGACTCGGTCGCTTTAAAAGGCGGACCCGCGGAGAAGTCGACAACGCTCGCGATGGCTCTCTCAGCGGTCTTCCCGGGAGGAGGACAGATTTATAACGGGAAATGGTGGAAGGTGCCGATCGTCTGGGGGGCGGGTGGTTTCTTCGTTGAGGAGTGGTCACGGAACAACCGGCACTACAATGACTACTATGATCAGTTTGCCAGGAGCCTGCAGACATCTCCTCCCTACGGCGACACACACACACAGGCCCTCCGTGACTACTACCGCGACCAGCGCGATTCGTTCGCGTGGTACTTCGGGATTCTCTATGCACTCCAGATTCTTGATGCCTATGTCGACGCCAGCCTTTCGGGGTTTGACGTGGGTCCGGATCTTGGCGGCTCAAAGGCGCTCAGAGTTTCAGTGTCAGTGGCAATTCGGTGAAAGAGACGGGGCGATTCGTGAATCGCCCCTACAGTCGGGTTGGTCATCTTGCGCAGGGCAGCGGTCGAGATCCCGTCTTTGAGTCGAGGGCTGCGTTCTCAGTTCTTCTTGACCGAGGCCCGCCGCTGTCGAGCACTATCTTCCTTCCTACCTCTCGACCCCCGGCAACATCTCCTCAACTTTCCCCCTCAGCCTCCCCTCGCAGGCAACACAGAACTGCGCGGACTTCAGGTCGATCTCCTCGACCGCGGTCGACGAGTGCATGACACATTCGAACTCATGACAGTGAATGAGGCCGAACGTGTGGCCGAGCTCATGGATTGCTTCCTTGAGGAGACGCGCTGCGGCGAGTTTCGGGCTCGGCGGCAGGCCGTACAGCGTCTCGTCAAGCCGGTACGTCGATACGACGGCAATGGGACCGTCGAGCTGCGCTTCCCCGAAGACATAGGTCAGGACAGGCACGAAGAGATCGACTGATGTGACGCCGAGGATCTTCCCCTCGTTACCTTTCCACCGGTCGAGGAAAGCGGAGATGAGGAGCGTGGAGTTGTACTGCGTCCGCGAGAGATCGTAGGCGAACGACGGGTCCATGTGGTTCTCTTCCTCCACGGCAGCAGGGAGTTTGAAGGCGGACTCAAGGGGGTCCGGGAGCGACGCGAGAAGCTGCTCGTCAACCGGCGTGATGGGGATGATCCGGATGGTCCCCTTCGGAAGGAGAACGGAGGCCATGGATCACGGCTTCTTCAAACCGTACTTCGCGATCTTGTTGTAGAGCGTGACCCGGTCGATCTCCAGGATCTCCGCAGCACGCGTGATGTTCCACCCGGTCTGCTGAAGGATGTTGGCAACGTGTGCCCGTTCGACGGCCGCAAGCGAGCCGCCCGACGGCATCGGCTGTTTCTCGACCAGCTGAAACGGCAAGTCGTCGGGCTGAACAAGAGGCGGCTTCGCAAGCACCATCGCCCGCTCGATCACGTTCTCGATTTCGCGAACATTGCCTGGCCAGTCGTACCGCACAAGGAGGTCCATCGCTTCGGATGAGATCCCCGAGACGGGTCTGTTCATTGCAACAGCGTACTTCCTCAGGAAATGCCCCGCGAGTGGAGGGATGTCCGTCCGCCGCTCGCGGATCGGAGGAATGAAGATCGTGAAAACGTTCAAGCGGTAGTAGAGGTCTTCGCGGAACGTACCAGCGCGCACTCCCGCCTCGAGGTCGCTGTTTGTCGCGCAGATGATCCTGAAGTCGCTCGTGATCACCTCGCTCCCGCCGACGCGCATGAACTGTTTCGTTTCGATGACGCGGAGGAGCTCCACCTGCATCTTCGGCGAGACGGTGCCGATCTCATCGAGGAAGATCGTGCCGCCGTCCGCCATCTCAAACTTCCCTTTCCTCCTGTACTGCGCGCCGGTGAATGCCCCTCTTTCATGCCCGAAAAGCTCGCTCTCAAGGAGCGTTTCGGGCACGGCGCCGCAGCTCACGGGAATAATTGGGAAATACCGCCGTGCACTGTTTGCATGGATCGCCCGCGCGATGAGCTCCTTCCCTGTCCCGCTCTCCCCCCGGATCATGACAGTTGTGTCGGTGCCGGCAACGGTCCGTATCATCTCGATAACCTTCTTCATCTGGGGGCTGTCACCGACGATCTCATCCGACTTCGCGAGCTCAGAGATCTGCTCCCGGAGGCTGACGTTCTCCTCGCTCAGTTTCCTCTGCCGTATGGCGTTCGCGACAAGATGAGAAAGGTGGTCCGGGTCCACCGGCTTCGTCACGTAATCGAACGCGCCGTCCTTGAGAGCCTGCACGGCGCTCTCGACCGTCGCGAAGGCAGTGATCATGACCACTGCCGTCCTCCTGTCGATCTCCCGGAGCTGTTTCAGGAGCTCAAGGCCGCTCATCCCCGGCATCTTGATGTCGAGGAGGATGACATCCCACGGCCCCTCGTTCATGCGCTTGAGCGCCTGGACGGCATCTGCCGCCGACTCGACCCTGTAGCCGTCCTGACGGAACCATTTCGTGAGGGAGTCACGAACGACAGCCTCGTCGTCGACGATGAGAATGCTCGCCTGAGGTGGTTTTTCTGCTGCTGCGCTCATGGCTTGGGTCCTGACTGTTGAGAGATTGAGCTGCTTCCGGCCGGGGTGCCGAGATGGCGGGGAAGTCTGATGGTGAACGTTGTCCCCGCTCCGGCATGAGAATCGACGTCGATCGACCCGCCATGCCCCTCGATGATCCCGTAGGCGACGGCGAGTCCGAGGCCTGTCCCCTTCCCGTCTTTCTTCGTCGTGAAGAAGGGCTCGAAGATGTGGGGCAGGTCCTCCTCCCATATGCCGTTCCCCGTGTCGGAGACGGTAATTTCCAGGGCGTCCTCCTCACGGAATCGGCGCGCGGCGATCCGGAGCGTACCGCCTCCCGGCATCGCCTCAACGGCATTGATCTCGATACCGAGAAGCGCCTGCTCGATCTGGTGCGAGTCGCAGAGGAGCGTGAGGGGCTGTTCGCCGAGCTCCGCCTGAAGTGCTATGTTGTTCATCTTCAGATGGTGGTCGATGAGCCTCAGGCTCTGCTCGATGATCGACCGGAGGTCCTCCTCGCTGAAATCACCGACGTTCCGGCGTGAGAAGAGAAGGAGGTTGTTGACGATGTTCCCGCACCGTGCGGTCTCATCCGCGATAATGGAGAGGTCGCCGATGATCTCCTCGGCCTCGGCCGGCGACATCTCACCCGCCCGGATTCTCTTCCTGAGAAGCTTTGTGTACGTGAGGACTCCTTCGAGAGGGTTGTTGAGCTCGTGGGCGACCGTTGCGGCAAGTTTCCCGAGCGATGCCATCTTGTCCATGTGCACCATCCCCGCCTGGGCCCGCCGCAGCTCCTCGGTTTTCTCCTTCACCCGCTGTTCAAGCGTTTCGGCCCACCTGGTGAGCTCACCTCGGGCCCTCTTCAGCTCGTCCGTCATCTCGTTGAAGGATGCAGCGAGCCGCCCGATCTCGTCGCCAGTGTGGATGGGGATGCGGTAGTCGAGGTTCCCTTTCATGACCTCCTGCGTCCCGTGCGTGAGTCGCCGGACCGGGATGTTCACCATGAGCCAGAGGAAAACTCCCGAGCAGAGCGTGATGATCCCGATATTGATGAGGCCGTTCGTGTAGTTCACCCGCCTGACCTCTGCGAGGTTTGCGTCGAGCTCGGTAAGCGGGACCATGACGTCGAGCACACCGAGGACAGTCTGCGAGGCCGGGTGGACATGGCACTCCGCGCTCGAACACGACGGTTCATTGTGAATGGGTGTGATGATGCCGAGCACCCTGTGCCCGGCGCGGGAGGTAAAGATCCGAGTGAGCCTCGAGGAGTCGCGGGGAACCGGCACCTTCCCCTGGACGTGACAGCCGACGCATGCCTCGGCGGTCATGTCGACGGATTTGCCAGTCTCTATCGTGTCGGTCGAGAAATGGATCTGGCCCCGCTTGTCGTAGATCCGGATGCCGTCAATGCCGGGGAGCGCACCGATCGTCGTGATGGTCTGAAAAATATCCTCCCTCCGGTTCAGCAGCATGCTGTACCGGGTCGAGCGTCGGATGAGCTCGCCCGTCCGCCAGGCGGTCCTCACGATTGTGCTGATATACTGGTCGGTTTGCCACGTCACCATAATCGTCGTGAAAATCGCCGTCCCAACAATGCTCACGACGAAGATGATGATGAAGAGGCGGAATGCCAGCAGTTTTGTGAGTCTCATGAGATCTCAGAGAGAGGGAACAATCCGGGGCAATCAAGTTCCGTGCCATGGGAGTCGACACGGCGAGGGATGAAAGCGGCGATCCTATCGACTCATGCCCGCCTGATTCCCAAAACTGCAAAGATCCTCCCAAAAAAGAGAAAGCCCGGCCGTCGAGGATGGGGCTTTCTCCTGCTCGTCACACCCCGTGTTCAGAGATGCGGCACGAATATCCTTGAGACGAGTTCAAAGTAGGTCTTCTGCCCGAGCATCTCCTGCACGCTCCGGATCTGCCGGCCGCCGTCGAGGAGTGTCTCGCCGACTCCGGGCCGCACCCGCTTCAGGTGAAGGCGGCACTCTTCGCGGAGCTCTTCGATCTCCTGCCGGTAGAATGCGGCGGCTTTCTCCACGGGGAGAAGACTCGCCGCGTCCGGCCCGTCCGCGGCTACGGTCAACACCCACCCCAGTTCATACGGATCGCTGTTGATGAGGTACGGGCGATCTTTAAGGAGGTCGTTGCATTTGATAACCGTGCCGGAGAGAGGAGAGCGCAGAGCGACTGCCCCCTCCCTGTGCACGATCCACGCAACCGGGGCGTTCTCGGCGACCCTTGAAGGGATCTGGGGAAGAACGACATCCGCGACCGGTCCGAGGAGATGGACGGCGATGTGATCGACACCGATGCGACGGCGCTCTCCCTCTTCCCCCTTCGACCACACGTGCCCGCGATGGAAGAGACGGTCGGTTGGGAGAGCCTGGGCATTGATCGGATCGAACCAGGCTGCGAGAGCCTGCTCAATCGACTCCTCAGCCCGCCATGGGCGGGCAGGCTCCTCACGCCCCGGTCCGGGCGCCGCGTCGCGGGACGAATGCGCTTCGCTGTCCCCATCCCAAACCCTTCGCTGGCGGATGACGGAGTCGAACTCACATTCCTCGCACCGGAAATCCCGGTCGCAAAGCCGGTACGAAACGACCCCAGCGTCCATCCAGATGCACTTCTTCTCCCCTTCCGGGAACATGCGATGTTCTGTGCCTGCCTTCATCGATGCCTCTCAAGGCCCCTCCCGCCTGCGGCGGAGCGAGGCTGCCGTTCATCAGTCGTTGACACGGGCCAGCGTGCTCTTCAGAGAAACCACCTCGAGCTCGCCGTTCTTGTCGTGTGTCGCTTCCTTCTCCTTCGGGAACACGGGGAGGTAGCGCATCGCGAGCGCGAACGTCCCGATGCCGAGAGCCACGACGAAAAGGGTGACCACGATTTCCATGACGCTCGGGAAGTAGCCGGCGCCTGCGTACCTCTCGATCCCCGTGATGCTGACGTTCATCCGGTTGAGGATGAAACCGAGGACCACGAAGAGGGCGGAGTAGAAGAGCCCGGTCTTGTTAAGGCGGATCTTCGTGATCGACAGCATGAAGATCGGAACGACGACCCCAAGAAGAATCTCCGCCCACCAGAGGATCCCTTCGGTGTTGAACGTGAAGATGTACGGGAGGAGATGGTCGTTGAGCACATCTTCAATCTTAAGGACGAAATAGACTGCGAGTGCGACAACGGTTACACGCCCGAGCTGCGAGAGGATTGGGAGCTCGATCTCGCGTCTGAACGCCCGCGAGCTGAGGTACGACTCGATGATGACCATAGCCGGACCCACCGCCACCGCGGATGCGAAGAAGAGGTACGGCAGGTTTCCGGAGTACCAGAGCGGATAGAGCTTCTCCGGGACGATAAGGTAGAGCGACCCGAGCGATGATTGGTGAAGCGACGAGAGGATGACACCGAAGATCACGAGCGGGATGGTAATTGCATGGAGAATCTTCGACGGCCGCTCAAGGTTGAATCGCTCGAAGAGCATGGGGCTGAACTCCAGGGCGAGGACGGCGGTGTAGAGTATGACGCACCAGCCCACCTCGAACATGACAGAGTGAGGGTTCCACATGATGATAAGGTGCCACAAGTTCCACGGCCTGCCAAGATCGTAGAGAAGAGCCACAACGACGAAGACGTAGCCAAGCAAGGCCGTGAGAACCGCCGGCCGAAGGATGGGGCGGTATCGTTCAAGATTGAAGATATAGACGGAACCGGCAATAACAAACCCGCCCGCGGCGAGACCGACGCCGCACAGGATGTCGAACCCGATCCAGAGCCCCCAGGGGAACTTGTCACTCAGGTTGGTCGTGGCACCAAGGCCCTTCGTGTATCTGATGAACGTCACCACGATGCCGAGGGCGACGATGACCCCGAAGAGGGCGCGCCAGAACGTGATTCTGGGAAGTTTCAGTGATCTCATTCTTTCCTCCAAAGCCTGGATTTAATGATGATTCCCATTCGTGCGGTCCGCGGCCTTCAATTCGGCGTCTTTTGCCCGCTTCTCGTGCTCCGCCACATCTTTGCGGCGATTCGTGATCCACCAGATGCCCGTGAGGAGCGTGCCGCCCCAAAAGACATAATTCGGGATTTTCGACATCACGTTCCACGTGAGCTCGGGGAGCGGCTGCTTCGGCAGGCTCGTCTTGAAGCCGATCTTGTCGAATGCACGGTTGGCAAGATAGAGGACCGACGTCCCGCCGGCCTCAAGCTCGCCAAAGACCGCATTGTAGTAGGAAGGGTTCTCGCGGATCCGCTTGTGTGCTTCCTGGACGAGGTCTTCGCGCGGGCCGAAAATCCGCGCCTGCACGGGGCAGATCTCCACACACGCCGGTACTCCACCCTTCGATGTGCGCTCATGGCACATGTCGCACTTCATGACCTTCGGGTTCGGATTGTTCCACTGGTACCTCGGTACCTGGAACGGGCACGCCTGCATGCAGTAGCGGCATCCCATGCATTTGTCCGCATCGTACACGACCGCTCCTTCGTTCGTCTTCGTGAAGGCGGCGACCAGACACACCGAGACACAGCTGGGCTCTTCGCAGTGCATGCACATCCGCGGGACATACACATCGTCCCACTGCTGGACGGTCGTGTTCTTCACCGCTGAGAGCTCATGGACTTCAGGCTGCTTCGGGAACCCCCATCGTTCAGCGCAGGCGTCTTCGCAGGCGTAGCACCCGATGCACAGTGTGGTGTCCACCAGTATTCCCATTTTCTGCATTCTGTTCTCTCCGTTCTAAAGAATAGTCAGGGTGGTGAGTGCCGCGCGAGGATCACTTCTCGCCGCCGGCGAGGAACTCGCGCTCGAACAACTGCCACGTTTGTTCGTCCGTGTAACGAAGTGCACCGTTCACCGGGACCCCGCCGTCGAGGAGCGTGGCACCTGCCGAGGCGGGCGTGATCTGCGAGGCGCGCGCCGTGATGAAGTCGCGGAACCGGAGTCCTTCCTGGTGCAGCCACCTGACCGCCTCTTCAGCCACGGAGAGGAGCTTGATCTCGGCGGCGATGTTCTTCGGCTCGAGGAGAACAACCCAGCCCTCCTCGTACGGGTCCTCGGCGAGAAGTCTCGGGTTACGGACCACGGCGTAGTTCACGTCGAGGACCTTGCCGGTCACGGGAGCGGTAACCGTAAGGGTCCGGTTTCCCTGACGGAGAGTGAAGAGCGTGTCTCCCCGCTTCACCTCGGTCCCCGCAGCAACCGGTGACACTCCATCGATGGCACCTATCACCTTTTGCACAAAATCATCGACGCCGACGCGTGTCTTGCCGGAGAAGAGGAGGTTGACCCACGCGTGTCCGCGGCTGAAGAAGTATCCGCGCGGGAGAAGGAACCGGTCCGCCCGAACGGCATGTGCCTTCGCCAGCGAAGGAGCTGCGGCATGTTTCGGCGACCGGCGGTAGAGGTATTCGATGATAAAGAATACAACGACTGTTCCGACGACAAAGAGGGCTACCATTATTGTTTCTCCAGATGTGATGTGTATGAGTTCAGAGCTGCAGGTTCACGTTCGAACCGCCGTTGTCAGTCGGCGGCAAAGTACTCACGGGTAAATGCTTTCCACTCCGCGTCGTTCATCATCTCACCGAATCCATCGCGAAGCTTTCCGCCGTCCTGTGCCGTGGCGATGAGCCGTGGAGAAAACCGACTGACGATCGCGCGCTTCACCTCTTCCAGCCAAGTTTTCGCAAGCCTTCCATGCAGGAGATTCCGGAGGCTCATCTGCGGCGCGAGAGGTCTGATGATTGCGACCCAACCGCTTCCATAGGGGGATTCGTGCAGTGCGCGCGGGTTCCGGACGAGACCGGTGTTCACATCGATGATCGTGCCTTCGACCGGTGAAACCTGTGCGAGAGAACGGGATTTCTTTCGAAGAGTCCAGAGCGGTTCCCCTTGTCGAACAAATCTGCCGCGGACCGGAAGAGCGATCCCATCGAGAGCACCGAGCGCCTGGACTGCGATCTCGTCGGAGCCAATGACGATCTCGCCCGCGCGAACTTCCGCCCAGGTGTGAGCAGGATGATAGTATCGGTCCGCGATTTCGATCTGCGGCCCCGCGCGCGGCGGTGCCGACGCAACGGCCTCAGCATGGCTCACCGGCTGCGCCGCATGCCTCTTCGCTTCGCGCCTGCGATGTGCAATCACCACCTCAGCAACTGCAAAGAGGAGGAACATCAGAACAACAGCGACAACCACCATCGTACTACCCCTCCTTTCGGGCACTGGAAGACGTGCAAGATCACTCATCCATATTCTGAGCAAGAATCATTCCAAACCAAGAGCCTCTGAGGTGAAAATGAGCTGTCATAAGTCTCTATACCACAACTCATTGTGAGCGCGTTGGGAAACGCAACAATCGCCTTCCAAATGTGGTGCTGAAAGATTCAACACTTCCACTTAGGATTCTGTTGATTTTTCAGCAACTGCAAGCATTTCAGGATCTTATAAAGGCGTTGAATTTGTCAGCGGGGGCTGTTGAAAATCGCAACACTTGTTCATTCCACTCGCGTATTCATTGGATCCCGATGCTGTGAACAGACGAGGCGTTGGTGGGAAGCTCGTTCCGTGACCCTGAAGCATTTGTCTTTGGTGAAACACTTGGTTACATTTATCGTATATCTGCGATAAGCGATGGAGTCAATATGGTTGCATCGAAAACGGAGGAGTTCAAGCCGGAGTACCAGCGCCTCGCAATCCTCGGTAGGGTGCTCTCGCACCCGGCACGCATTGCGATCCTTGCCGCTCTCGCAGAGCGGAAAAGCTGCATCTGCGCT
>PEWR01000131.1:9273-23191 GCA_002779395.1 Ignavibacteriales bacterium CG07_land_8_20_14_0_80_59_12 | reverse complement strand
AACAGATACCTGACATTTCTATTGGACTCAGACCCTGACATTCTTACTGAGCTATTACAACGCGATATGAGCAGGTTGCAACTCATGGCCGGAGACAGTAAATTTAACTTTGCCGAATGGTTGCGGTCGGCGACCGGAGTTTTCTGGAAGGATTTCCGGTCTGAGCTCCGCACGCGCTACGCGCTCAACGCGCTGGTCATGTTCGTTGTTACCACGCTTTCCATCGTTCTTTTCTCGATGACGGAGGAGAACGTAGCCGTCGACGTGCTGGCGGGAATCCTGTGGGTGGTGATCTTCTTCTCGGCCATGTCAGGGCTGTCGCGGACGTTTGTGAACGAGGAAGAGCGCGGCACGGTGATGACGCTTCACCTCCTCGCTTCTCCAAGTGCGATTTTCTTCGGGAAGCTCTTCGTCAATCTGGCGCTCGTGTTCTTCCTGAACACGCTCGTTGTGGTTCTGTATCTCCTCCTGATCAACGGGTTCGCGATCCAGTCGTACGGCATCTTCGTCCTCACGCTCCTTCTCGGGAGTACTGGACTCGCGTCGGCCGCGACGATCATCGCCGCGATTATTGCGAAGGCAAACACGAAGGGAACCCTCTATCCGGTTCTCTCGTTTCCTATACTGTTGCCGCTCCTTCTGACCGTCATGAACGGCACGAAGCTCGCGACAGGCCCGGCAAGTCTATCGGATGCGGCGGTTGAGTTCCGCATTCTCATTTCGTACTCCGTGGTCGTCACCGCGGCTTCGTATCTCCTCTTCGAGTACGTGTGGAAAGACTGAGCATGGAGTGGTGGAAGATCGGGGTCGGCATCTGGCTGACGGCGGTGTTCGCCGTCGCCCTCTCGTTCCCGATTGTCCCTGAGCCGAAGCACTGGTATGAGTTCCCGGTGATCCCCGGTCTTGAAGAGCGTGCGCGGATCATTTTCTTCCACGTCCCGGTGGCGTGGACCACGGTGGTCGCTTTCCTCGTCGCCCTCTGGAACGGTGTGAAGTATCTTAGGACGATGGACCTCGAAGCCGATGCCGCCTCCTCGAACTCCGCCGGGCTCGGACTCCTCTTCGCGGTCCTGGCGACGGTCACGGGCTCCATCTGGGCGCGGTTCAGCTGGGGATCGTTCTGGAACTGGGACCCGAGGGAGACAAGCATCTTTGTCCTCCTCCTGATTTACGGAGCCTATTTTGCCCTCCGCTCGGCGATCGAATCCGAAGAGAGGCGGGCGAGGCTCTCGGCGGTCTACGCGATCATCGCGGGGGTCACGGCGCCGTTCTTCGTTTTCATTATGCCGCGGATCATGACCGGGCTTCATCCCGGCTCGCGCGGCGATGTGCAGGGGTCCGGGCCGGTGGTGCAGTTCCACATGGCGCCGAACATGCTGTTGGTCTTCTTTGCCGCGCTCATCGGGTTCACGGTTCTCTTCGCCTGGATGATGGAGATCCGGCTCCGGACATCGCGGCTTGAGCTCCACTTCATGAACGCGGACAGCGAACAATCTTAGGGGGATCCTGTGGACTTCTACAAATTCCTCAGCCAGAATTCGCTCTACGTCGTCCTGTTCGTTGTCCTTATCATCTGGGCGGGGATCTACTCCTATCTTTTCAGGCTCGACCGGAGGCTGAGGCGGGCGGAAGACCAAGTTGAGAAACATCATCACGAACGATAGAGAAAGGAAGGTGCTATGAAGGCGAAGACCATCGTGGTCGGCGTGATCATCGTCGGCTTCATCATCTTCGGAGCGTATTCGTTCCTTCAGAGCAATGTCGAATACACGAACTTTCCGCAGGCGGAGAGGTCCGGCAAGAAGGTCCAGGTCGCCGGAAACTGGGTGAAGGACCGCGATTCCTACTTCGACCCGAAGACAGACTCGTTCGTCTTCTACATGAAGGACACCGACGACAACACGATGAAGGTCGTACTCGACGGAGCGAAGCCGAACAACTTCGAGATCGCGACCGGGGTTGTCGTGAAAGGGAAATGTGAGAACGGTGCCTTCCACGCCACCGAAGCCCTCACGAAGTGCCCCTCGAAGTACGAGGCGAAGTCCATCAAGGAGATGAAGGCATCGTGACTGCCCTTCAGCCTTGTGGCGTCCGCGTCTAACCCCGTCTTTGTCTCTTTCCCTCCGTCATTCTGAGACGGGGTGAAGCCCGCCGTGGCGGGGCGAGCGAAGCGAGGCTTTGTCTGAGACCGACGTGCGGCAAACGCGGAAGCCTCCACACTGTCACCCGCGCATGAGCATGATGCGTGTCAGTCCGTGGTGTTTTTCGTGTAAATCCGTGGTTCCATTTTTCCGGAGATTGTTTGTATGGCAGGTACCTGGGCAGTCCGAATTGCATTTGCCGCAGCGCTCTTCTCGTCCGTCGCGTACTACATGACGCTTCGAGCCAAGAAGGCGGAGTGGGCGCGCGCGGCTCGCTTGAGCTTCCTTGTCGCGGCGGCGGGAGTCATTCTCGCTTCGGCAATGCTGCTCATCGACATCCTCACGCACCAGTTCCAATACACGTATGTATGGAGCTACTCATCGACCGACCTGTCGACGCCACTTCTCATTTCGACCTTCTACGCGGGGCAGGAGGGAAGCTTCCTTCTCTGGGCGCTCTACACCGCGATCATCGGCCTAGTCCTCATGAGTTACTCGCGGAAGAAGGGGATCGAGCTGCAGGTGATGACGGTCTTTGCGCTTGTCCAGGCGGTGCTCCTTCTCCTCGTCGTCGTGAAGAACCCGTTCGAGTACGTGTGGCAGTCGTTCGCAGGCGAGGCGCAGGCGGGCAGCGTGCCCGAGAACGGCCGCGGACTGAATCCGCTTCTCCAGAATTTCTGGATGGTGATCCATCCGCCGATCCTCTTCACCGGGTTTGCCGCAATGTCCGTTCCATTCGCATTTGCGGTCGCCGGGCTCTGGAGGAGAGAGTACCAGGCATGGATCACGAGCGCGGCGCCATGGATGCTCTTTGCTGTGGTGACGCTTGGGGCGGGGATCATGCTCGGCGGGTATTGGGCGTATGAGACGCTCGGCTGGGGCGGCTACTGGGGCTGGGACCCGGTCGAAAACTCAAGCTTTATCCCGTGGCTATTCGCTGTAGGCGCAGTCCACACGATGTTAGCCCAGCGGAAGACCGGGCGGTACATCCGCTCGACGTTCGTCCTCTCGATCCTCGGCTTCCTTCTTGTCCTCTACAGCACGTTCCTCACACGGAGCGGCGTTCTCGGCGAGACCTCGGTCCATTCGTTCGGCGAACCCGGTATGGGAGTGTATGCTCTTCTCGTCGGACTCATCGTCCTTTTCACCGCGATCGGGTTCATCGCATACTTCAATAGGGTGAAGGAAATCCCGAAGCCCGCTGGTCAGCGCTCGTACTGGTCGCGTGAGTTCATGCTTTACCTCGGGGCGATGATCCTCATTGCACTCGGCCTCTATGTGCTTGTCGGCACATCGGCCCCTCTCATCACCGGGTTCTTCCAGCCGAAGCCCTCCGCCGTCGACATCTCATTCTACCCGAAGGGGGCAGTTCCTCTATCGATCATCATGTCTCTTCTCATCGCGATCAGCCAGCTCATCTGGTGGCAGCGGTCAGAGCCGAAGGTCGTGGTTCGGAGCATGATCTATCCTGCGGGTGCGGCCGTCCTCGCGACTGTGGCGCTACTCCCGTTCGGGTTGAACCAGATTGCTCCAATCCTCGTCGTGTTTGGTGCATTCTTCGGTCTCTTTGCAAACCTTGTTGCCGGATACCGGATATTTCGCGGGAACCCGCGCTACGTGGGCGGCGCCCTTGCGCACATCGGCGTCGGCGTGATGCTGCTCGGTTTCGTCGGGTCGTCCCAGTACGACACGAAGCAGACGATCTCGCTCCCTCAGGGAGAGACGGTGGAAGCTCTCGGCTACAAGCTAACGTACCTCGGCAATCACCCGATCGAAGGGGAAAAGTTTGCATTCGACGTGAAAGTGGAGAGGGAAGGGAAGAGCTACACTCTCGCGCCTGTCATGTTCTACTCGGAGTACAACAAGGGGATCATGCGGAACCCCGATATCGCGATGCGGGCGACGTACGATTTCTACATCGAGCCGCAGTCGCTCGAGCAGCCTCAGCAGTCGGATCCTGGGACCCAGCTCGTTTTGAAGAAGGGCGAGACAAAAGAGGTCGCGGGATACAGAGTGACCTTTGTAGATTTCCAGGTGGACCGCTCTGCGATGATGGCCGGTGACCCGATGGGGACCCGGATGCCGCCGATCTCGGCAAAGCTCCTGGTCGAGCGCGCGGGGAAGTCGGAGACGGTCGTGCCGTCCTTCAAGATCTTGCAGGGAGGGAATGCGGAGGCCGTGCCGGCGTGGACGGCGGACCGCGCCGGGGAGTTCCAGATCCTGACACTTCAACCGGACCGCGAGAAGCCCGAGAAGAGCAGCGTCACGCTTGCCGTCAGAACCGGCGCACAGCCGGCTCCGAGTCAGACGAGGGAGACCCTGATTATCGAGGCCTCCGTGAAGCCCTTCGTCGGATTCGTGTGGCTCGGCACCCTCGTCCTTATTTGCGGCGTCATCGTGTCGATCATCAGGCGTGCGAAGGAAGCACGTCAGCAGTAGCTCTTCCGCCCGCTATCGAGACTTCGTGAAACAGCAATGCCCCTCATCGAGGGGCATTGCTGTTGGACGTTTGCCGGATGGCGAGCCGATGTCACTGAGGGAACCGCGGCCGGTGCGACTTTCCGCAACCGAGTAATTCTGCTGTAATATACAGTAGAAGGCGGTAGCTAACCTGAGCAAGACACGATCTTCGTTCACTTCATTGAGTAGCCCGCCTCTTGAATCTTCTCTCGAAGTAGCTCCGTGTCGATAGGAGCGGTCTCAACGACTTCGAGCGTCTGTGTGGTCCGGTCGGCCTTGGCAGACTTCACGCCCGGGACCATCGCCGCGTAGCGCTCCACCGTCATCTCGCAGTGATGACAGGTCATCCCCTCAACAGTGAATTTCTCTTTCTTTCCGCCAAGTCCAAACATCAGAACCTCCGCTGTATTATGCTTTGAAGCGTTTCAACCTTAGTGAATTGGATACAACCGTGACCGAGCTTGTCGCCATTGCCGCGGCGGCAATCATCGGACTCAACAAGCCAATCGCCGCAACGGGGATCAGGATGACGTTGTAGGCGAACGCCCAGAAGAGGTTCTGCCGGATCAAGCTCAGCGTGCGTTGGGAGAGAGCGATCGCCTTCGTCACATGGGAAAGCTTCCCCCCGAGGAGCGTGACGTCCGCCGCTTCGAGCGCAACGTCCGTGCCGCTTCCCATCGCAATGCCGATGTCGGCTTGCACCAGTGCCGGGGCATCGTTGACTCCATCGCCAACCATACCGACAATGTCACCTTTCGATTGGAGCATCTTCACAGCTTCGGCCTTCCGATCGGGTCGGTAGTCGGCAAGATATTGATCGACCCCGACGGCCTGGGCGACGCGAGCGGCGGCTTGCTCGTTGTCGCCGGTGATCATGACCGTTCTCACACCGAGGTCCTTCAACGATCGGACGACCGCTGCAGCTTCGGGTCTGATCTCGTCCGCAATCTCAATGACGCCAGCGGGCACGCCATTAACTGCAACGACCACCGCAGTCAATCCGGCCGCCGACGCCTGTGCCACGACGGGGGAGACGCTTTCAATCGGAATCTTCATCTCCTTTAAGAAATTGAGGTTACCCACGTGGACCGTGCGCCCGTTGAGGAGGGCTGTGATGCCAAGTCCGGTCGTCGCTTTGAACTCATCCGCCCTCCTGACCTCGAGTCGACGGGCGCGGGCGGAACGCAAGATAGCCGCCGCCAGCGCGTGCTCCGACGTCGACTCTGCGCTTGCGGCGACTGAAAGAAGTTCTTCCTCATCGAATCCATTGAGCGGGACAATCCGCTCGACCCGCGGCTGTCCGAGCGTGATCGTGCCTGTCTTGTCGAGCACGAGCGTCGTCATCGACTTCAGCCGCTCGAGGACCTCACCTCCCTTGATGAGGATTCCCATCTCTGCCCCTTTGCCCGTCCCTACCATGATGGCGGTCGGAGTGGCCAGACCGAGAGCGCAGGGGCAGGCAATCACAAGGACTGAGATGAAGTTGAGGAGGGCAGCCGCGAGCGGTGCATTGCCGCCTAGCGAGCCGGCAAGCATCCACGCCGCAAATGTCACGAGAGCGATCCCGATGACGATCGGCACAAAGACTGACGCAATCCTGTCGGCAAGCCGCTGGATCGGGGCCTTCGAGCCTTGTGCAGCCTTCACCATCTCCACGATGTGAGCCAGGAGAGTCTCCCGTCCGACACGGTTGGCTCTGAACGTAATTGAGCCGGAGGCGTTGAGTGTTCCGCCGAGAACCTGGTCTCCCGGGCGCTTCTCCACGGGCATGCTCTCACCTGTCATCGTCGATTCGTCGACCGTCGTGAAACCGGACAGGACCGTCCCGTCCGCTGGAATCCTCTCACCCGGGCGGACGACGATCGTGTCCCCGATCGCGACCTCTTCGATTGGGATGTCCAGTTCGACACCGCCGCGAACAATGCGGGCGGTCTTCGACTGGAGAGCCGCAAGCTTCTTCACCGCATCGGAAGTGTGCGACTTTGCGCGCGCTTCAAGAAGCTTGCCGAGGAGGACAAGCGTCACGATCACCGCCGCGCTGTCAAAGTAGACAGCGGGCATCTGTCCGGCTCTCACGAAGAAGGAGGGATGGAAGGTTGCGATCAGACTGTAGAGGTATGCCGCCGTCGAGCCGACAGCGACGAGCGTGTTCATGTCCGCGGTGAAGTGCTTCAGCGTGACCCAGAGACCGTGGAAGAAACGGTGCCCGCCCCAGAAGAGTACGGGTGTCGTGAGCACAAAGAGGAGGAAGTTGATGGTCGGCGTCGCGATGGGGAGCCGCCACGGGAGTATGTCCTGCATACTCAGGAAGACGATCGGGACGGTCAGGGCGGCGCTGAAGATGAACTCAGACTTCAGCCGCTGGTAGGTCTTGACGCGAAATTGCTCCTCCTGATCGGCTGAGATCTGCTGGTCACCTGCGGTGAGAAGAGAATACCCTGCACCTTCGACGGCTGAGCGGAACTCCTTCGGGCTTACCTTCGCAGGGTCGAACTCTACGGTCGCTTCTTCGGTGGCAAGGTTGACAACGGCGCTTGTCACGCCGCTGAGCTTCTTGAGTGAGTTCTCTACCCGCAAGACGCAGCTTGCGCAGGACATCCCGCCGATTGGCAGGACCGTGCGCAGGGTCTCCGCCTCCGGGTGCGTCGTCTCCGCGTCGGGTTGAACGGTCTGGTGTGTCTCAGGTTCTGTCATACTACAAATCTATCAATTCAACGGCTGTGATGCCATTGATTCCAGTATGCCTACACGTTAGATGCTGTCCGGAGGCTGTCGGATTCATCGGCCGTCGGCTTTGAGATCTCCTTCCGAAGGCTCCAGCCTTTCCAGAGAAGGTAGATCGCCGGATAGACGAGGAGCTCCAAGATCACGCTCGTCACCACGCCTCCCACCATCGGCGCAGCGATCCGCTTCATGACGTCTGCGCCGGTGCCGTGGCTCCACATGATGGGCAAAAGCCCGCCGATGATCGCCGCTGCGGTCATGATCTTCGGCCTGATCCGTTTCAAGGCACCGTGGTAGATCGCGTCTTTCAGCCCGCTGATCGAAGTGAGGAGCCCCTTCTCCTTCCATTCCTTCAGCGCCAGGTCAAGATACAGAAGCATCACAACGCCAGTCTCCGCATCGAGACCGGCGAGCGCAATCATGCCGACCCATACGGCGACGCTCATATTGTAGCCGAGAATGTAAAGGAACCAGATTGCCCCGACGAGCGAGAACGGCACTGCAAGGAAGATGATCGCCACCTTCGTGAGCGAGCGCGTGTTGAGGTAGATGATCAGGAAGATGATGAGGAGCGTCGCCGGGACCACGTAGAGAAGCCTCGCCTTTGCCCGCTCCATCGACTCGAACTCACCGCTCCATATCATCGTGTAGCCCGAGGGGAGCTTCACGTGCTGTGCGACGGCCTGCTGGGCCGCCTTCACGTACGAGCCGACGTCCACGTTGCGGATGTCCACCGAGACCCACACGTTGGGACGGGTGTCCTCGCTCCGGATGACCATCGGCCCCTTCCTGATCTCGATATCCGCGATCTCGCCGATGGGAATCTGAGCACCGGTAGGGGAGGGGACAAGAACCCGCTTCAGCGTCTCGATGTTGTCCCGCATCTCCCTCGGATAGCGGATGCTCACCGGGTACCGCTCCAATCCCTCGACGGTGTTCGTCACTTCCATTCCGCCGATGGCTGTCTCGATAACGTCCTCGACATCGCCGACTGTCAACCCGTAGCGTGCCGCTGCCTGCCGTTTGATGTTGAAATCGACATAGTTGCCGCCGAGAATTCGCTCCGAGTACGCCGTTGTAGTTCCTGGCACCGTCCTGACGGCGGCTTCAACCTGCTTGCCGAGGTCTTCGAGCGTCTTCAGGTCCGGTCCCGCGATCTTGATACCGACCGGCGTCCGGATGCCGGTGGTGAGCATGTCGATGCGTGTCTTGATCGGCATCGTCCACGCATTTGAGACACCCGGGATCTGCAGTGCTTTGTCCATCTCGGCAATTAGTCTCTCAGGTGTCATGCCCGGACGCCACTCGCTCTCAGGTTTCAGCATGATGGTCGTCTCGAACATGTCGAGTCCGGCTGGGTCGGTCGCGGTACCGGCGCGTCCTGCCTTCCCAAACACGTGGTGCACTTCGGGGAACTGTCGAATGATCTTGTCCGTCTGCTGGAGGAGTTCTTTCGTCTTTGTGATGGAGATGCCCGGAAGGGTCGTCGGCATGTAGAGGATATTCCCTTCCCAGAGAGGCGGCATGAATTCCGATCCGATCTTCGAGAACGGGATGAGCGTCACACCGAGGAGGACCAGCGTCGAGATGATGACAGCCTTCTTGAACCGCATCACGAAGTTGATCACCGGGTGGTACAGTCTCATCAGGAACCGGTTGATGGGGTTCTTCTCCTCTGAGGGGATTTTCCCCCGAATGAGGTAGCCCATCAGGACCGGCACGATTGTGACCGAGAGAAGCGCCGCCGCCGCCATCGAGTAGGTCTTCGTGAACGCAAGCGGCTTGAAGAGCCTTCCTTCCTGGGCCTCAAGTGCGAAGATGGGGAGGAAGGAGACCGTGATCACGAGGAGCGAGTAAAAGAGCGAAGGCCCGACCTCCTTCGATGCGTCGGCGATGATCTGCCAGTGGTCCTTTCTTCCCGCATCGAGCTCGAGGTGCTTGTGTGCGTTCTCGATCATGATGATGGCCGCGTCCACCATCGCGCCGATCGCCACCGCGATCCCCCCGAGCGACATGATGTTCGCGTTGATCCCCTGCGTCTTCATGACGATGAAGGCAATGAGAATCGCGGTCGGGAGGGTAAAGATCGCGACGAGCCCGCTCCGGAGGTGGAAGAGGAAGATGAGACAGACGAGGGCGACGATGATCGACTCCTCGATCAGCTTCTCGCGGAGCGTCTCGATGGACCGGTTGATCAACTGCGAGCGATCATACACCGTCGTGATCTGAACATCGGGCGGCATGCCCGATCTCATCTCGAGGAGCTTCTTCTTCACTCCTTCGATCACGGAGAGGGCGTTCTCTCCCTGCCGCATGACGATGATGCCGCCGACGACTTCACCCTTCCCGTTCAGCTCTGTCACACCTCGGCGCATCATCGGTTCGACGGCGATCGCGGCGATATCGCTGAGGTACACAGGTGTGCCGGCCCCGAAGACGCGGTTTGGCTGCCACTGTCCGGATGGAGCGGGAGGCATCGCCTCGGGCCCGCCGCCTCCTGTGCCGTCCATGCCGGACTCGCTGCCGCCCCCCATTGATGCGGTGGGCCCGGCGAGCGCCGCCCTCCCGCCGCGGCTCACGCCGACCGGGATGTTGCGGATGTCATCCAAGTTCTTGATGTAGCCGAGTCCGCGGACCATGAACTCGCTTTCTCCCATCTCGACTACCTCGCCGCCGACATCGTTGTTGCTTCGTTTCACCGCCCCCATGACCTGGCTCAACGGGATGTTGTAGGCGAGCATCTTCCGCGGGTCGACCGTGATGCGGTAGTTCCGGACATACCCTCCGATGCTTGCAACCTCTGCCACGCCGTCCACGCTTGTGAGGCCGTACCGCAGGTACCAATCCTGGATGGAACGGAGCTCGCTGAGGTCGCGGGTCTTCGACGTGAGGGCGTACATGTAGACCCAGCCGACGCCCGTGGCGTCCGGTCCAAGTGTCGGTGTGATGCCCGCCGGAAGCTTCCGCTGAGCGTAGTTGAGATACTCAAGGACGCGGCTTCGCGCCCAGTAGAGGTCCGTCCCGTCTTCAAAGATGACGTAGACGAGTGAGAAGCCGAAGAAGGAATAGCCGCGGACCACTTTGGACTTTGGGACGGAGACCATCGCCGTGGTAAGCGGATACGTGACCTGCTGCTCGATGATGGCGGGGGATTGTCCCGGGTCCTCCGTGTAGATAATGACCTGAACGTCGCTCAGGTCGGGGATCGCATCGACGGGGATCGTCTGGATCGCATAGACTCCTCCGATGATCGCGAAGACAACGCCGAAGATGACGATGAACTTGTTCCTCAGCGACCAGTCTATGATTTTCTGTAGCATTGAACACTCCTGAATGTCATTTCTTCACGTACTTCTCCGGGTTTGCCTTGAACTTCTCCATGTCCTCGTTACTGCAGAAGTTGTACTTCTTTCCCTGGTACGTGTGTTCGAACTCGGGGCTTGCGGTCATCCCGCACACTGGGTCGATCATGGATGCCTCCGGCTGTGGCGCTTCATGCTGATGCTCCTTCGGAGGCGGAGTAGCGGGCTTGTGTTGATGTCCGCTCTGAGCCGGCGGACTCGCAGGGTGGCTCATCCCCGGCATCGGCGGCATGGCGCTCTCGTGCTGTTGTTCCGGTGAGGAAGGACTCGCAGGGTGGCTCATCCCCGGCATCGGCGGCATGGCGCCCTCGTGCTGTTGTTCCGGTGAGGAAGGAGAAGCCTGCTGCGGCGTCTCCTTGCCGCCACCGGGCATCCCGCCGTGCTGGTGAGTCATGCCCGCGAGCGCCGCTTTCAGGTTGCTTTCTGAGTCAATCAGGAACTGGGAGGAGGTCACGATCGTCTCGCCGTCTTGCAGACCTGACAGGATTTGATAGTAGCCGCCCGCAAGAACGCCTAACTTCACGTCGACCGGCTTGAAGTACCCTCCGCCGCGCGAGACGACAACGACATCTCGCGTCCCGGTCCGTATCACCGCCTGTTCGGGGACGACGAGCGCATCGAGGGAGACGCTTGACTTGATGTTCACGTCGACGTACATGGCCGGCTTGAGCAGGAGTCCGGGATTGGGGAACTCAAGCCGCACCTTCGCGGTGCGCGTGTCCTCCTGTATGAACGGATAGATGAATAACACACGCCCCTTCAGCGAGATGCCGGGATTGTACAGCGAATTGACCACCGCTTCATCGCCGATCTTTGCCCAAGGGAGCTCGTACGCATAGACATCCGCCGTTACCCAAACGGTGGAGAGATCCGCGACCTTTGCGAGGTTCATGCCGGCCGAGATCTTCATCCCTTCGTAGACATCTTTCTCGACCACAACGCCGTTCACCGGGGAGTAGAGTGTGAGGGTTTTTCTTGCTGCGCCCGAATTCTCGAGCCCCTTGATCTGCTCTTCAGTAATGTCCCAGTAGAGGAGCCTCTTGCGTGTGCTTCCCACGAGCTGAGCTGCTCCCTTTTGGATGGCCGGGTCGTTGCTCGAGGAGAGGCTTTTCTGATAGTCGAGGGACCTGAGGTACTCCTCCTGTACCGCGACAAGATCCGGACTGTAAATCTCCATGAGCGGTTCCCCACTGCGCACCGGTTTGCCGACGTAATCGGCGTAGAGCTTTTCGACGTAGCCCGAGACCTTGACTGTAAGAATGGAGGTCCGCGTCTCGTTGTAGTCCACGCGTCCGACGGCATGGATCGTCTTTGTGAGTCGAATTCTCTTCACCGGTTCGGTAGTCACGCCGATATCCTGCACGATGGCGGGATTGATCTTGACGACGCCCGGCTCGGTTGAAGCCTCGCCCTCATACACCGGGACGAGGTCCATGCCGTCGGCGGCTTTGCCCGGCTTGTCGCTTGTGATCCACGGTTGCATCGGATCCTTGTAGTAAAGAATCTTCCGTTCCGCTTGCGAGCCGGGAGCAGAAGCGTTTCCGGAGGACGTTGGGGTCGTGACGCGTGCAATGATGAAGCCGATGACCGCGAAGGCCACCGCAACAATCACGATGATGACGAAGAGTCTCTTGTTCATAGTCATACCTTCCACTCTGAAATTATCGACTCGGTCTGATGCATCGTCACGGGAGAATCTTCGCGGCCGTGAGCATCTCAAGGTCTGCGAGCTTCTTGTGATACTCGGCGAAGACCTTCTCATATTCGATCTGGTACTTGTTGAGGAGCAAGAAGTTGTCAACGAGCGTCATGAAATCGATCTTGCCGACCTGGTAACCGGCAAGTCCGGCATTGAGGTTCTGAGTCGCCTGCGGGATGAGTCCGCTCCTGTAGAGGTCGATGAGCTTCGAATCCTTGTCGATCTCGTTGAGCGACTCCTGCAGCGCCTGCGTCACCTCGTTGCGCACCGCCCTGAGCTGAGACTCGGATTGCGAGACAGTGATCTCAGCCTCCTCCGCCTTCAGGTTTTGCTTGCGCCAGAAGAAGACAGGGAGGTTCATTTCGACCGAGGCGCTCACCATGTCGCTCGCCTTCATGCCCGTCGGTATGTCGATCGTCTCGCGCCGTCCGTACGAGAGCTTCACATCGAAGTCCGGGATGACGGCGCGGCGGGCGAGCTGGTGCATTGCCTCATCTTTCTCCACCATTCGCTGCATCGAGAGAATCATCGGGTTCCTGCGAAACGCCTCGCCCTGAAGGCTGTCGAGTGTTCCGCCGAACGTTGCACGAGTGAGCTCATCCGGGATTTCGACTGAGTCGGAAGGGGCACGCGAGAGGAGCGTGTTGAACCGCGCTGCCATATTGTTCCGGTCCGTCTGCATGCGGATGAGCTCGTCGTTCATCATTGTGAGCTCGACCTGCGCCTTGAGGACGTCCTGCTGGATTCCCTGTCCCGTCTCGAAGCGGGTCGAGGCGATCTTCAGAAAGTCCTTGAGAAGATCGATCGAGCGTTTCATGACGGAGATCGACCGGTCCATCGAGTAGAGGTTGTAGTACTCCATCTTGACGCTTGCGATGAGTTCGAGCTTCTTCGTGTCGTAGTCGTCCAACGCAATGGCATGGTCCTTCTCTGCCATCGTTCCCATGAGTGAGTACTTGCCGGGCACCATGAGCATCTGGGAGATTCCGATCTCCTTCATCGTCATCATGTCTGTGTTGAAGGTGAGGTCGCTCGGGACATTCGTCACGCCCACCATGAGCATCGGGTCGGTAAGCGAGCTGGCGGGTTTGATTCGCTTCTCCGCGGCCTCAGCCCGTAATGAGTACGACCTAAGGCGCGGGTTGTTCGCAACGGCGATGGCAATGTAGCCGTCAAGCGTCTTTGGCTGGGCAGAGGCGGGAAGGGAGTTGCCGATGATTGTCAGCGCCAGCATGGCGGCCATGCCGGTCGCCCATGTGAGGCTGCGATGCAACACCTTATCTGGCTGCATGGATCTCCTCAATGAAAGTATGAAATGTTACAGGGATCCCTTGGCGGGATCATCTACCTTGATTCAGAGAGACCTGCAGCTCAGATGCGAAGGGAGGAGGTGAAGACGGGTATGTCGTCACCTGCCGGAGGTGGAAAAACGATCTGCGGGAACTCTGTCGTGATTGAGGAAAATGAGACCAGTCCGGGAATGGAGATGAAGCTATGAAGCGAGAGTGTGCCTGCCTGAGATGCAACGTAGT
>PEWR01000131.1:0-9110 GCA_002779395.1 Ignavibacteriales bacterium CG07_land_8_20_14_0_80_59_12 | reverse complement strand
AAGTTCAGAAAATAATACCACCCGGGGCTCAGAAAAGCAAGCAGCGACGCGGCACGGACTCAAGAGAGTCAAGAGCCGTCCCCTCAAGAGGCTTCTCATTCGTGCAAGTCCGTCGCTTCTTTCGTGTGAATCCGCAACTCCAGCTTCGTACCGGTCAGTGCAGGTCCCCGGCTATCCCTGTTCCCGCAGCGTAATCCCGAACATGTCTGTCAGCCCGATCGGCTCAATCGAATAAAACGGTTCACCGTACTGCCTGCCGATGATCCGGCCGAAGTGGCGGAGGCGTGCCAGCATCCATTCGAAGAAATCAGCCCGGCTCATGAGAGTCTCCGATTCCCTGCTTGACGGATCGAAGAACTGGGATTTGAAGGCACGAACCGCCTCCATGCGGGTCTCGATCACCTCGCTGATGTCCACAATGAACGACGGTGTGAACTCGTACCTTTCCATGAAATAGAAGTATTTTGGGGGGCGGTACGGCCGATGCGGGCTCCTGTCCGTTCCGACCGAGACGATCTTCTCCAGCCCGGAGTAGAACCATGCCTCCTTCGCGAGCCGGTGAGCATGCTCGTGGTCCGGGTGCCGCTCAAGCCAGTGTGGCATGAGGAGGATTCTCGGGCGGTGCTCCCGGATCACGCTGATGATCCGAAGACGGTTCTCCGGAGTGTTCTCGATATTGCCGTCCGGGAGGCCAAGGTTCTCCCTGAAATCGGCGCCCAGGATTCTCGCCGCCTCCTTCGACTCGGCTTCCCGGATCTGGGCAGTGCCGCGCGTCCCCAGCTCTCCGCGAGTGCAATCGACGATTCCGACGTGGTGACCCTGCTTTGTAAGGAGCGCGATCGTGCCGCCGCACGCGAGTTCAACATCGTCAGGATGGGCGCCGATTGCGAGTACGTCAATTGCCATAGTAGGTCCTTTGTCGATGCGTAAGAGGGAAACGAGCCGGCTTGGATGTGCGGCGAGCCGAGCCTATATTCAGTAATGGAACGATCACCCGGCTCTCCGAGTTCCAGCGATGCGCCCCGGATGAGGCCCCGCCGCCCGACTCGAAAAACTAAAGAACTCACGTCTCTCATGCAAGTCCACATACCGACCGACGGCACTGACGAGTCACATGCATCCCGGTAAGACCTCATGATCCAGCCGCCATCTCAGCCCGAGCTCTTTGCACAGCAGGAACGGCCTCTCACCGTTTCCGAGCTCACAAAGCAGATCAAGGTGTCGCTCGAGTCGAGCTTCGGCGTTGTCTCGGTGCAGGGGGAAATCTCCAACGTCCGCACGCCCTCCTCAGGTCACTACTACTTCACGCTGAAGGATGAAACGGCGCAGATTCAGGCGGTCCTCTGGAGGAGCCGCGTGCCCGGACTCATGTTCTCGCCGACCGACGGGATGAAAGTGATCGCACGCGGTAGGATCACGGTGTATGAGCTCCGGGGGCAGTACCAGATTGACGTCATCGAGCTTCTCCCCGCGGGGAAGGGGGAGCTGCAGCTTGCCTTTGAGCGGCTGAAGGCGAAGCTCTTTGCCGAAGGACTCTTCGATGAGTCGCGCAAGAAACCACTCCCGCCGTTTCCAGCCGTCATCGGTGTTGTCACCTCGGGGAGCGGCGCTGCCTACCGCGACATTGTGAGCGTGTTGAGACGGCGGTTCCCTGCTGTCGACCTTGTCCTCCGTTCTGTGCCGGTTCAGGGGGAGGGTGCCGCGGGGGAGATCGCGCGGGCGATCCAAGAGTTCAACGAATGGGGAGGAGCCGACGTCCTCATCGTCGGTCGCGGCGGCGGCTCCATCGAGGACCTCTGGGCCTTCAACGAGGAGATGGTCGCCCGCGCGGTGTATGACTCGCGAATCCCGGTCGTAAGCGCGGTGGGACACGAAATTGACTTCACCATTATCGATTTCGTCGCCGATGTCCGAGCCGCGACCCCCTCCGCTGCAGCGGAGCTTGTGGTCCGGAGCCGGGATGACGTCCTTGAACTTATCCGTCAGAGTGTGTATACTATTCAGGATTTGTTCCGCGACGCCATCGAATCGGGAAGGGAGGAGATCAGAACCATCCTCGGGAGCTACGCGTTTAACCAGCCCCGGGATCTTCTCCGAAACAGAATGCAGTTCGTCGACGACCTCATGCGCCGGCTCGATCTCGGCGCGCACCACATCATTGACCGCCGTAACGCCGATGCCGCATCGCTCACCCGGCAGCTCTCCAGTCTCAGTCCCAAGAGCATTCTCCAGCGAGGCTACGCCATGGTGTTGAAGGAACGCAGAGCAGTCCCGCGCGCGTCGCTCCTTTCGCCGGGTGATGCCGTCGAGGTTCGTTTCGCCGACGGGTCGGCCGACTCCACGGTCACTGCAGTGCGAAAGGATTGACACGATGGCGGAAAGGAACAATTCGAGGGCGAGGAGGGGCGGACCAAAGTCATTCGAGGAGGCACTTAAGCGGCTTCAGGAGATCGTGGAAACCCTCGAACGGGGGGAGGCGTCGCTCGACACGTCGATGGAGCTGTACGAAGAAGGAATCGTGCTCTCGCGGTTTTGCCTCGAGAAGCTCAACAGGGCGGAGCTGCGCCTCAAGGAGCTCCACAAGAACCTTGAGGGGACGTTCGAGGTGAAGGAAAGAGACACGATCGAGTGATGGACATCGAGGAACAATGGAGATAGAAAACCAGAACGGAGCCGGGTACCGGCTTCTCCCGAGCATCAACTCACCTGCCGACCTCCGGACCCTGTCAATCCCCCAGCTGACCGACCTTGCTGCCGAAATCCGCAGATTCCTTGTTGAATCGGTTTCAAAGACAGGCGGACACCTCGGCCCCGGACTCGGCACCGTCGAACTGGCCATCGCCATACACTACGTGTTCGACACGCCTCGCGACCGGGTTGTGTGGGATGTGGGCCACCAGGCATACCCTCACAAAATCCTCACGGGAAGAAGGGACCGCTTTGACACGCTGCGGAAGTTGGGAGGCATCAGCGGTTTCCTGAAGCGCAGCGAGAGCGAATACGACGTCTTCGGCGCGGGACATGCAAGCACGGCGGTCTCCGCAGCGCTCGGCATCGCCACTGCGCGCGACTTCGCGGGTGAGTCGTACCGAGTGCTCGCCGTTGTCGGGGACGGTTCGATGACAGGCGGAATGGCGTACGAGGGAATGAACAACGCGGGCCTTCTCCGAAAGGACATGACCGTCATCCTCAACGACAACAATATGTCCATCTCTCCAAATGTCTGGGCGTTGTCGAAGCATTTCACCGAGATCATCGCGCATCCTTCGTATAATAAGTTGAAGAGAAACGTGTGGGAGTTCACCGGGCACTTCGATCAGTTCGGTGACCGCGTCCGCCAACTTGTCGCCCGGATGCAGGAGGGAGTGAAAGTTATCATCACACCGGGGATGCTCTTCGAGGCGCTGGGGTTCCGCTATTTTGGTCCGATGAACGGCCACAACCTGCCGAAGCTCATCCGGCTGTTCCAGTACGTCAAGGAGATGAAAGGACCCCTTCTCCTCCACATCACCACCGAGAAGGGGAAGGGGTACCGGCCTGCGGAGGAGGATGAGGAGAAGCTCCACGGTGTCAATCCGTTCGACGTCGAGACGGGAAAATCGAACTCGAAGCCCAGCAGCTCACCGACGTACACCGCGGTCTTCGGCGACGCTATTTGCTCCCTTGCGCGCAAAGACCGGCGCATCGTCGGCATCACCGCCGCGATGGCCGCCGGGACCGGACTCGACAGGCTGCAGGAGGAATTTCCCGACAGGTTCTTCGACGTCGGCATCGCCGAACAGCATGCGGTGACATTCGCGGCAGGGCTGGCGGTCGAAGGGTACATTCCTGTTGCGGCGATCTACTCGACCTTCCTTCAAAGGGGATTTGACCAGGTCATTCACGATGTAGCGCTGCAGCATCTTCATGTCGTCTTTGCACTTGACAGGGCCGGTCTTGTTGGCGCCGATGGCCCGACGCATCACGGTACATTCGATCTCTCGTACCTGAGGTGCATCCCCGGCATTGTGTTGATGGCTCCGAAGGACGAGAATGAGCTTCGCGACATGCTCGCCACGGCGATCGCCTACACCGGCGGTCCGGTCGCGATCCGCTACCCCAGGGGATCGGGAACCGGCGCTCCGCTCCGTGAGGATTTTCGAGAGATCCCTATCGGCGCAGCGGAGGTCCTCCGCGAAGGGGCAGACGGGGCGATCATCGCCATCGGGAACATGGTTCAGCCGTCGCTTCAGGCAGCCGAGACCCTTGCCGCGCAGGGACTCTCTCTCGCCGTGGTGAACGCAAGATTTGCGAAGCCGCTCGACGAGGAAACCATGGCCCGTCTCGCCGCGCGCTTCTCGAAGTTCATTACCGTCGAGGATAACGTCGTTGTCGGCGGCTTCGGATCAGGCGTGGTAGAGTGGCTCCAGGCCCACGGGCACGACGACGTGCACGTCCGTGTGCACGGGATTCCCGACAGTTTCATCGAGCAGGGTTCGCCACAGGAGCTGTACCACATGTTGAAGCTCGATGCAGAGGGGATAGCTGGTGTGGTGAAGGAGTGCCTGCGAGACTCCGCCACACGGACGGCGGATGTTTCATCCGCCAAAGAGACGGCGGCGGATGTTTCATCCATCCCGTCGCACTCCTCATAAGAGATTGCTCTTGCTGGCCGTGTACGGCATTGAGGCTCGACAAGGAACCGAGCCAAAGAACTGTTGACCAGAGCTGAGACTTGCATTCTGACATAAAGGATTGCTTCGTCGCTCCGCTCCTCGTAATGGCCTCATGCTTTGAGGTGCGGTCGCAGTGCCGTCCTCGAGTGTATCAGCGGTTCTTCTCCTCTACAAGGGAAAGCCATGCAGAAGGTCCGCATCGCCGTCGTTGGAACAGGGAGCATCGCCCAGCTCGTCCATCTCCCCGTCCTCTCGCGACTCCCTGAAGTTGAGATTGTCGCCCTCTGCGATCATCAGCGCCCGAAGCTGAAGGTCCTCGGCGAGAAGTACGGCATCACGTCCCTCTACACTTCCGTTCAGGAACTCCTCTCCTCCTCTGCCGTTGATGCGATCGACATTTGCGTCTCGACGGAGAACCATCCCGAGGCTGCCGTCGCCGCGCTTGAAGCCGGCGTGCATGTCCTTGTGGAGCGTCCGCTCGCGCTCACGTACCGCGAGACACAGCAGATTGTGGGTGCCGCAGAGAAGGCAAAGAAGACGCTCATGGTTGGGAACAACCACCGCTTCCGGCCCGATGCCATGATCCTGCGCAGCTTTATCGAAGCACGCGAGATCGGCAAGGTGTTCTATGCGAAGACGGGATGGCTCCGGAAGACGGATCCAACGAAGCTTAAGGAGTCCGGCAAGCGTGGTGGTGGTATCCTCATCAACGAAGGTCTTGTCCTCATCGACTCTGCCCTCTGGATGCTCGGATTTCCGGCGGTGGAAAAGGTGTCCGCCGCGGCTCACGACGTCCTTGGCCTCGGCATGGAGGATACCATCACAGCGCTTTTGAGGCTCGCAAATGGAGGCACGATCTTCATCGAGGCAAGCTGGGCCGTGAAGGTTGAGGAAGATGTCCTTTACTGTGATGTCTACGGAAGCGACGGCACTGGCATGCTGAACCCCTTCCGGATCCAGAAGGTCATGCACGGTAGTCTTGTCAACGTCACGCCGGCGAAGATGGACGACGGGAGAGAGGCATACCAGCGCTCCTACCTCAACGAGTTCCGGCACTTCATCGGAGCGGTCCGCGGCCTGCATCCGGCGGTGTCGACTGGGGAGGAGGCGCTCCAGAGAATGAAGCTTGTCGAGGCGATCCGGAAGTCGATCGATCGGCGGCGCGAGGTACCGCTGCCCGCGGAGGTCTCATGATGTTTCGGAGGAACGCGCTTGTCGAAGCGCCGAAAAATCCTCGTCGTCGATGACGAACGCGACATCGTCGACCTCCTCCGCTACAACCTTGAGAAGGAGGGATTCGAGGTCATGGCGGCATTCGACGGGGAAGAGGCTCTCAGGAAGATCGAGGGGAGGCCTGACCTTGTCCTCCTGGATGTGATGCTTCCTGGGATGGACGGCTTCGAAGTGTGCCGGGGAATCCGGTCTGATCCGGCGACACACGACATCCCCGTCCTCATGCTCACAGCCCGCTCCAATGAGGTTGATGAGATCGTCGGCCTCGAGATTGGAGCTGATGACTACATCATGAAACCGATCAGCCCGCGCAAGCTTCTGGCACGGGTGAAGGCGGCGCTCCGCCGCGCCGAGCAACAGGAAACAGGGACGCAGGACGGGCCGCTCGCGATTGAAGGGGTCCGTATTGACCCGGCGCGGTACCGGGTCGAAGTCGACGGCAGGCCCATTGCCTTCGCGCGACGCGAGTTCGATCTTCTCCACTTTCTCATTCGACACCAGGGCAAAGTCTTTTCGCGGGAGGCACTTCTCGACAGCGTTTGGGGGAGTGATGCGAACGTTGTCGATCGCACGGTAGACGTCCACGTGCGGCGAATCAGGGAGAAACTGGGACCGTATGAGCACCTCATCGAGACCGTCAAGGGAGTGGGTTATAGATTCAGAGAGTGAGAAACCCGCCGGGGCCCGCGGCAGCGGACCTCGAATTCCCCGCAACGTCCTCGCCGTGTCGTGTGTGAGCTTTCTCAACGACACTGCGTCGGAAATGGTGTACCCCGTCCTCCCGATGTTCCTTACGAAAGTCCTTGGCGCGAGCATCGGGTTCGTCGGTGTCATCGAAGGGATAGCAGAGAGCACGGCAAGTCTTCTCAAGCTCGCGTCCGGATGGCTCTCCGACCGGATCGGAAAGCGGAAAGGCTTCGTCGTCGCGGGCTACGCCCTGGCGGCGCTCTCGCGTCCGTTCATTGGTGCGACAGCGCATGCCTCGCAGGTCCTCGGCATCCGTTTCCTCGACCGTTTCGGAAAGGGAATTCGGACGGCTCCGAGAGATGTCCTCATCGCGGAGTCCGCCTCAGCGGGAAACCGCGGGGCGTCGTTCGGGTTTCACAGAATGATGGATAACCTCGGCGCGGTCGCAGGCCCTCTGTGCGCGTTCCTTTTGCTCCAGTACGCGAAGATCGATCTCCGTCTCCTCTTCTTCATTACAGCCATTCCCGGGATCATTGCCGTCATCGTCGTCCTCTGGTTCGTTCGAGAAACCAAGAAAGTGAACGCCGTCGGAGATCCGCCATCGGTGTCGCGGACCGGGCCGAAAGCGAAGAAGAAGCTGCCAGGGACCTTCTACGTGTTCCTTATTGCTATCGCGCTCTTCACGCTTGGCAATTCCTCAGACGCGTTTCTTCTCCTTCGTGCACAGGGCGTCGGTGTTGCCGTCCCGCTTCTCCCCATTGTCTGGGTTCTTCACAGCGGTGTGAAGAGCGTCGTCTCACTGCCGGGGGGAATCATCTCCGACCGGTTCGGACGGAAGCCCGCGATCGTGAGCGGTTGGATCATCTACGCGGCGGTTTATGCCGGGTTTGCCTTTGTGTCAACTCAGCTCGGTGTCTGGCTCCTCTTTGCATCGTACGGGGTCTTCTACGGCCTCACCGAGGGAGTTGAGAAAGCGCTAGTGACGGACCTCGTCCACGAGGATATTCGCGGGACTGCATTCGGCGTCTATCACGCGGTGATCGGCCTTCTCGCCTTCCCTTCAAGTGCGCTCTTCGGACTGTTGTGGCAGCACTACGGGCACGAGACGGCATTCTTGACCGGGACCGGGCTTGCAATCATTTCCGCCGTCGTGTTTGTGGCGGGCGTCCGCTCCCCGCTTGCGCGGAGGAAGGTGGCGGCATGAGCATGCGGCGGAAGATGGCGCTTATCCTTGTCGGATCGGGCAGCGCTGCGCTCATCCTCATGGCGGTAGTCTCCTACTCGATCGTGAAGAACGAGCTTATGGGGCAGACAGTTGATCATCTGGCGCGGGAAGTCCGCATCGCAGCGCGTGCCGTGCAGGTCGGTGAGCCGGGGGAGGAGCTCCAGGCGCGAACGGTGACCATCTCACATCTCCTCGGAGTCCGTGTCACCTTTATCGATTCCACGGGGGTTGTCCTCGCCGACGGATCGGTGGCGGCGGAGGAGTCTCCCCGCTTTGAGAACCATCTCACGCGGCCCGAGATTCAGGCCGCGATGCACTCAAGCTGGGGGGAATCGATCCGGCGCAGCCAGAGCGTCGGAGATGATTTTCTCTACGTCGCTATCCGGATGCCGGAACCTGTCCACATCGGTCACGTGTCGGCGGGCATCGCGTTCGCACGCGTGGCTCTCCCGATGGCTGGATTGGCGGCGACACTCAACTCGCTCGCACTTCAGATTGCTCTTATCACGCTGGGTGTGATTCTGCTCCTGACGATTGCGAGCCTGTACCTCTCGAAGCAGATTACGCGGCCGCTCCTGCAGATGGCGGAGACGGCGCAGAAGATCAGCCAGGGAGAGATCGGGAAGCGGGTCGAGATCGCGAGAAAGGACGAGATTGGGCAGCTCGCAGGGGCACTCAACCTTATGGCGGACCGGCTCGGGGACGACATCGACCGCCTGAAGAAGCTCGAACGGATGCGTACGGAGTTTCTCGGGAACGTTTCGCACGAGCTGCGGACCCCTATCTTCTCTATCCAGGGGTTCGTCGAAACGCTTCTCGACGGCGCGGTTGATGATGCCTCAGTGAACAGGGAGTTTCTCCAGAAGGTGCAGCGACAGGCGGCCCGGCTCGATGCACTGCTCAATGATCTCATTGAGATCTCGAAGATCGAGAGCGGCGAGATGAAGTTCAGCTTCCGCTACGTCTCGCTCAGGGGGATCATTGCGGCTGCGGTCGAGGAGATGCAGCCACAGGCCGATGCAAAAGGCGTTGCGCTCTCCGCCGAGTCGGTCGCCGAAACGATCGAGGTGTTCGCCGACCGCGATCGAACCCGGCAGGTTCTCGTGAACCTGATTGACAACGCCGTCAAGTACACACCGCAGGGAGGAACGGTGAGCATCGGGGCGAGGATGGAAGACGGCGGTGTGCGCGTGTACGTGAGCGACACGGGCATCGGGATACCGGAGGAACATCTTTCAAGAATCTTCGAGCGGTTCTACCGTGTCGACAGGGCGCGCTCGCGGGAATTGGGCGGCACAGGCCTTGGGCTC
>PEWR01000088.1:11637-14051 GCA_002779395.1 Ignavibacteriales bacterium CG07_land_8_20_14_0_80_59_12 | reverse complement strand
TCTGCATAATCTTCTATGTAGGACTCTAACGCTTTCTGGATGATAAAAGAGCGTGGCCTCTCTGTTTCCTTGGCTATGCTCTCCAATTGCTCGGATAGTTCGTTAGGGAGCCTAACGGATATGGCTGTACTTATAAAGCACCTCCTGATTCAGTTGTAATACAATGTATACGATAGTGCGTGAAATGCCAAGAGTATTTCATAAAGAAATCTAGCGTCGCGGCTCACCTGGGAGCAATGGGCACCTCAGTAAACCGCAATGCGGACCGGCCGGCTTCTCACCTCTCTTCCATCACGCACCCCGCGAAGCTGGAACTCGTGGGCCCCCGGTATCAGACCCCATCGGAACATGGATGACCCCTCGAGCTGGCCGAGGAGCACCCCGTCCACGGCCAGAGAAACGTCCCTGAAGCTCCCCGCGACCGCAACTGAAATGCCCACAGTCTGATACTCCAGTCTCAGGACCGGATCGATCTTGAAAACCGCCCCATCCTCCGGGGAGATGATGGAGAACTGCGAGTCCGCTATCCTCATGGCGACCTGTCCGCCCCACACTTCCCGCTCCTCCCTCGAGCCGAACGATCCCTCGTGTCCCTGAGATTCCTGAGGTGAATCCCCCTCGGGACCGGCTGCCCATGCCCCCCCGCTCGCCAGCCGGGGATTTCTCCCTACGCCCTCGAAATATGGATCAAAAAGGGGCGGGAACACTTCGACCACTCTTCTATCCCGTTGTGACGCAGGTGTGGAGGGTCCCGCCGGCCGGCCGGTCTGTCGGTCGAATAGACGGAGCTGGTGCACTGAACATTGCTGACGCGGCTCAGTCCCGGCGACGAACACTTCCTTCACGACTGCCGGACAATGCCCGTTCGGAAGTTGTCCTGAGGCCGCGCACACCTCCACCTCAGCAACCCCGACGGGTGCGGCAAAGTCGCTCGGGAGGAATCCACTTCCGCGGCTCTGCTCAAGGTAGAGCATGATGTCGCGAAAGAGAGGGCCCGCACCTGTGATGCCAGAGACCGTCCGCATCGGTTTCCCGTCGAAGTTCCCCACCCAGACACCGACCGTCCAGCGTGGAGTGTACCCGATCGTCCAGTTGTCGCGGTAATCTTTTGAAGTCCCCGTCTTCACCGCGCACGGGAACGGCAGGTTGACCGGAGAATTCTCGCCGAACGCCGGCGTGCGCGCGACGTTGTCCCGAAGGACGTCAGTGATAACGTATGCCACCTGAGGCGAGACGACCTGGCGCGGCGCTTCACTCTCCCACAGTGAGTGGACGTTTCCCGAAACGTCACAGACATCGAGAATCAGCCGATGCGTTTCCCAGAGCCCCCCGCGTGCGAGCGCCGAGTACGCACGCGTGAGCTCAAGGAGTGAGACTTCCCCGTCCCCGAGCGTGAGGGCGAGACCATAGTAACTGGCCGGTCTGTCGAGAGAGTTAAGTCCGATCTTCTGCAGGAAGCCGAGAAGCCTCGCCACGCCGACACGTTCGGCCACACGAACCGCGGGAACGTTGTACGAACAGGCGAGCGCATTCCGAAGCCGGACCGGTCCGTGGAACTTCCTGTCGTAGTTCTCCGGATTGAATGTCCCTCCGTCCCCCTGTCCAAGAAACGGAATGTCCGGAAGGATCTCAGCGGCGGTAAGGCCGCTTTCGAGTCCGAGGGCGTACGTGAACGGCTTCAGCGCCGACCCCGGCTGCCTTCTGGCGAGAGCACCGTTCACCTGTCCGTTTCGCAGCGAGTCGAAGAAGTCCACAGACCCCGCAAGCGCAAGAATGTCGCATGTCGCATTGTCGATCACGACCACGGCGCCATTTGTGACGCGGTGATGCCTGAGCGCCGCGACATGCCCCTTGAGAAGGACCTCGACCGTTTGCTGAAGACGATAGTCGAGTGTCGTGCGGACGACGGCCGCTCTATTGCCGGGAGGTCTGCCGCTCAATGAGTCCCTCCGCGACAATGAACCAAGCACCATCTCCGTGAAATGCGGCGCCCTGAAGTGCCGCTGCGGACTCACAATGCTGATCGGTTCGACAAGTGCCCTTTCGTACTCCTCCTCTGTGATGTATCGTTTGCCAAACATCTTCTTCAGAACGTATTGCTGGCGCGCTTGCGCCTTCCGGAACGAGCGGTACGGGTTGCTCGCCCCGGGGGAATTTGGGAGGGCGGCAAGAAACGCCGCCTCCGCGATCGATAGGTGTGCGGCCGGTTTGTCGAAGTAGAGCCGCGACGCCGCCTCAACACCGAACGTGCCGTTCCCATACGGGACGCGGTTGAGATACTGAAGGAGGATGTCGCGTTTCGACAAGGTCCGCTCGAGCCTCAGGGCGTACCACGCCTCGAGGAATTTGGATGGGAGCGATCGCGGGATGTGATAGAGGTTTCGGACTACCTGCTGCGTGATGGTCGAGCCGCC
>PEWR01000088.1:0-11624 GCA_002779395.1 Ignavibacteriales bacterium CG07_land_8_20_14_0_80_59_12 | reverse complement strand
AGTGCAGTGAGGTTTTGCCATGAGGCCCGAGCAACGGCAAGCGGATCGATGCCCGGATGATGGTAGAACCTGTTGTCCTCAGCCGCAATCGTGGCGTTGACGAGCTGTTCCGGCATCTCCTCCCACTTTAGCCAGAAGGCGCGCCCTTCGGTGCTGGAGAGGATTTCGCGCAGGGGCTCTCCGTTCCGGTCGACGATGCGGAGGGAAAGGACATGAAGCGGGGAAAGACGGTCGCCGGGTATCGGGACCAGAATCGAGACAACGAATGCAAGAACGAGCGCAACCGCGGCAATGAGCCATGCATGGTGGGTGGTGAATTTCCAGAAGTGATGTAGTATCTGACTCACGACACTCTCTGACTAAAGGGAGTCATTGCACAATCACTTTCCCCTCCGATGTTCTCCCGAACACATCCGGAGCATACATCTGTTCGACCCGTGTCGGGGGCATCGAGAACGCCCCGTACGTAGAAGCTCGCACAAGGTACGAATAGGTGTACACGCCGGCAAAGAGGGCATCGGCGAAGAGCAGTATACGGTCATCTCTCTGTTCTACGTGGTTGAATCCGCCCCACCAATAGGCGCCCTCCTCCTCCCAGGGATTCGGACTCGAAAGGCGGTGACGCAGTTCGGAGCTCTCGGTTTGAAACGACAGGTTCACGGGTTCGAATCCCGCGGGAAGCGGATCGTCAACCACAATGAAGTTCCTTTCCTGCGGCACCACTACAGTGAGCGTCACTTTGAGAAGCGAGCCGGCAGGGACGCGTTCCGCAACAGCCGTCGACCCGTTCCTCCCTTTCCCTCCGTTCTCAACACGGGAAATAAACTTCAGAACGGCGATGCCTTCGTCCGCGGGAACAGGCGACTTCCGGCGATAGTAATTCATTCGGACCCCATAGTATAGAATTCCAGCGCCTGGTCCGCCGCCGATCCCGGCTTTCCTTATCACGATGGGGAGCTCCTCCCCTCTCGGGAGCGATGAGATGCCTACCGTGCGAGCCGCGGTCCTCAGGCTGCGCCCCTTGAAGACCTCGGCCAACATCTGCTTCCCCGCGAGGAGAATCTGCGCGCGGAAGTTCGGTGTCTCGGATTCGAATGCCCTGTAGTAGCTCGATAGCGCTGCCACGACACACGCGTTTTCCTGCGTCGAACGCCACCGCCCGACACGCCGTTCATCCATAATCCATCGAACGACCTTCCCAAGCACCTGGTCGCGGATGCCGGTCTCGACGAGCGCTTGCAGGATAATCGCAGTCGTCCGGGTGTTCGAGCTGAAGACCCAATCGAGCCCTTCCGGATTCGGCTCCTCGAAGTGCGCACTTGTCGAGCTGACCTTGAGACGGTTCATGAAATCCCGCACGATCTCGGACTCCATCCCCACGCGACGCGTCGTTGCATGGATGGTCCGGAGAAGAAGAGCGCGGGCGAACAGCGGCAGACTGTTCCTCTGCTGGTATAACTGCTCCACATACGCAGGCTCAGGCTGGTGGAACAGCGTGAGCGCGAAGACCATGAGGGCTTTCGCCGCGAGCCTTGCCTGCTTCGAGTAGGGATACCCCGCATCGATCTTATCGCGCAGGAAATCCTTCATGTAGCGGATCGCCCCTCCGACGACGGCCGTGTCGAGGACATATCTCCGCTGCTTCGCTTCGCCGGCGACGTACAGGGCATATGCAGTCACGTAGGGCGAAGCATGGAGCTCGCCCTTCCAGCAGGCGAACCCACCCGATTCCGTCTGGAATTGTGCGAGGTCATCGAGCTCGTTCTGCGCGACGGCCCGCGCATCCCTCCCACGAAGAGTCTCGAGCTTGAATGCATCGACCATCTCCTTCCCGAGAACGATAGGAAGGACACGCGACATCCGCTGTTCCAGACAACCATATGGGTATCGGAACAGGTAGTCGACACTCTCCGCAAGTCCGCCGAGCGCGGTCGACGATGCGGTGAACTCGATGCCGCCAAGTGTCGGAATCAACTTCTCCGGGACCACGACCGCTTGCCTCGCAGAATCGCTTGTGCTTTCGAAGAGCGCAACGGACTCACGCGCATGCGGGAGTTCCACAGGGAGGTCGAGCGTCAATCCATCGGAGTAATTCCCCATTGAGGCCTGGAATTTGAATTCTCCGGAACCGACCTGCTCAGCGAAGAACTTGAACCGCAACTCCTTGCTCGCACCGGCCTCGAGGTCGAACTCGGCAATCCCTTCCTCCCTCAACGCCACTGCACCATTCGCGGCGGCACGGAGCCGGACGTGTCCTGGTTCCTTTGTGTAGTTCGTCGCAACAACGCCCCCCTCGAACGAATCACCGAGCCTCGCGAACCGGGGAAGCGATGCCTGCAGGAGGAGTTCCTTGTTAACTCTGAATGCAGTCGCGCCGGCGCCGAACTCTGATCCCCTTGTCACAGCCACGACCATTACCCTGAACTGCGTGAGGTTGTCGGGGAGCTTGAACCGGACCGTGGCCATTCCGCTGTCGTCCGTCACCACGGATGGATTCCAGTATGCTGTGAAACGGAAATCCCCGCGCATCGGGATACCGGCCAGTGCGAGGCCCCCGCCCCCCCCGACGTCCTCCCCTTTCTCGCCATACGACCGCTGTTCAACGAGATGCGCGATCGTCTCCGAGGTGCTCACGGCAAGGGAGCGCGGCCCGAAGAAGCTCTCGAACGGATCGGGGAGCGAATAGCCGATCAGGTTCAGAACCCCTGCGTCAGCGACACTCACGACTGCCTCGCCTCGCGCCGGGCGGGCTCCCCGCTCATCCCGGAGGGAGAGTGTGACTGTGACGGAGTCACCGGGACGATAGATCTCCCTCTCCGCTGACACTGAGACCTGCAGGTGCTGCGTACCCGCATCGACCGGAAGATGGACGTAGCCGATCTTGAATGACGGCCTGCCGACATCATCCGTTTCCGCCGGACTTTGCCGCACCGGCAGCCGTCCCTGAAGCAACACGACCGAGACAAACACATTCGGAAGGTACTCCTCCGCGATGGGGATCGGGATTTCCGGTGCGCTCCCGACCAGGACTGTCTGCCACTGTTTCAGGATGCCATCACGCTCGAGAGTCACGAGTGCACGCGCTTTCTCGTACGGCGACTTCACCAGGACATGAGCTACATCCCCGGGGCGGTAATGTTTCGCATCCGCAACGACCTCGATCCGGTCGTCATCGGAACGTTCCCACGCAACATATCCGGATCCGCTCGCATAGAAGCTAACTTCCGTCTCAACGACGTTTCCGCGGGTGTCCTTCCCTGTGGCTTTCACAAAGTAGAGCCCTGCGTGATGCGGAACGTATTCGCCGTGCACAGGGTTTTCGCCAGTCACTAGCCCGCGAGATTCAAGGACCGTGTCAATTTTCTCGGTCACCCACGTATAGCGTCCCTCCAGCCCGGCTTTGCGCACCGAATTCCATTGGCGCTTGATCAACGAGACCTTCAGTGACTGGTTCGGGAGAACCGCCCCATCAGGCGTGACGGTGATGACGTCATATCTCAGCGTGTCATCGACATGGAGAAAGGCGGAGGACCGGCGGATACCTGTGTAGAACTCACCAGCATGGAGAACAACATTGACCCGCCCCGATGAAACGCGTCGGCTCGGCGATGTGACATCGGCCTCGAACATGAGCGAATTCGTACCGGTGATCTGCCCGACGATCAGCTGCGCCAAGACTGTGAGCGCACCCTGCTCATCCAGTGTCGTTGCCGCTGATGCGATGAGGCGGCTGCGCTCCCCAGACTCCTGTTCTTCCCACCAGTAGTCGCCGCCGAAGAAGTAGCCGTCGTGTCCCGGCGGTGTGTACGTGGACGGTGTCGTCCGAATTCTCCACTCGACCTTCTCCTTGCGCATCGGTGCACCAAAGAGATACGTCGCCGTGACCGTGCCGCGGAACGTGTCACCGGGGACGTATGACGTTTGGAGCGAGCGTGCCGTTACTTCGAGTTCGGCAGGGCGGAATGTCTCGACACGGAACTGGCCCGATGCAAAGACCTCATAGCCCCGTTCGACCGGACCCTCCTCGCCCCACCCTTCCTCCTCCTGGTCTTCCCCCTTTTTCGGCACCATGAGCTGAACCGTGTAGTAGCCCAGGTGAGCAGTAGGCTTGAGGCGCACGTCCCGTGCGAAGGAACCAAAGTCCGAGAGCGGGAGTGAGTCCCTGACAATGAGCTCGTTCCGTGAGTCACGCACGCGAAGATGGACAGGGAGTCCTTGCGGTATCTTCCACGTGTCTGCCGCGCGTCGGCGGACGATTCCTTTTATGTGAACCTCCTCACCGGAACGGTACAACCCGCGGTCTGTGAACACGGTCCCTTCGAGAGGATGATACCGGGGATTCCAATTGTAGTCGATCCCGAACCGCCACGGCTCGATGCCGGTCCCTTCTTCGGTCCGTGTGAAGGCAACGTCATCTCCGTCCTTTACGAAAACCCAGACCCGGGGCTGCTCCCAGCGCGAGGCAGGCGAGACGCCCAACGCCCCCCACCCGGGTGCCTCGGCAATGCCTGATGGATCCGTTCTCCCCGTCCAGAGTACGCGGTTTGCATCATCGCGGAGTTCCACCGCAGCTTGAGCTGCGGGGGAAGCGTCACGGAGGTGGGTCACCCACACAAGGCAGTTCTCGGGTGAGAACTTCGCGGTGATGCCAAGTGCCGTGACCTGCAGGAAGGAGTTGAAGTACGTCCGCTGCTCATCTTTCGGTTCGAGCGTGTTGATCTGGATGAAAACAAAACCGTTCGTCCGTCCCTTGAGCACTTCATCAACTGCAAGAGGAAGACGCGTCCGTATGTTCTTCTTCGTATGAAGGGGCCACTGCCGGTCGATCGAGAATGACACCCTTGACGTTCCACGTCCGCCGAAGAGATGGCTCTCATCCTTCAAGAGTGGAACCACGCCGTCGAGCGGAATCGCCGCCATCCGCAGACGGACGGCGTCGGTGTTTCGTGTTTCCACAGGGACCTTTCTCTCGCCGTACGACTCAAGGAGGCCCGGCCCGGTCACCATGGAGAACGATGGGTTAAATGGAGCGGTATTGAAGGTGAAGTTCACGTCGCTTCCCAGAGGTGATCCGAACATGTCACGGAGCGCCCCGTCGATCTTGACGGTGTACGTCGTGTCCGCGCGAAGCGGCAGAGACAGTTCAATCTCGTCGGTCTCCCACGCGGCGTCACGGTAGTAGACAGGCAGGTCCACGTGCGGTCGAAACTTGATGTGCGCCGCGAGATCGCCAACCTTCACCGGGTTGGAGAAGATGAGCTTGATGTCCCTGTCGGGCTGCTGGTTCCCCCGAGAGAACATGTCCAGGAACCGGAACACGTTGTAGGTGGTGAACGTGATGGAGGTGTCTTCCGCGAGACCGAGAGGCCCGGCGGTACCGGGGAGGCCGGCGCGGAGCGCAAGCCGATACACTGTCCCCTTCCGAAGTGGCTCGAGCGGCTCAACGACAAGCACGTACCGTGAATCGAACTCCCAGTGTACCTCTTTCATCTCATCGCCGCGCGGGAAGCGAAGTGAGGAGGGAACGCTTCTCGGTTGCGGGCGTGACGACTCCTCCAGCAGAACGTACGGTTTCGCGAGCACGGGGTCCAGCGGTTGACTGAACTGGAGCAGGATTCGCTTTTCAGTGTCGAACCACTTTGCCCTGTCCGAGGGAAATGTACGCTCGAGACAGGGACGCGGCGTCTCAAACGACCATCGGTATTCATTTCCAAGCGCGCTCCCATCGAGCGACTTCGTCCCGGCGGGCACTCTCGCGTGAAACTCCGTCGCGAGCGGGAGCATGCCGGCAGGTATGAACGCAAGCGTACCCGTCCCGAGCCAACGGTACTTCCCCCTCACCGCCGGCTCGATCAGGAGTGGCCCGCTCGACTCATCAGGGGGCAGTTCGCGCAGCGGCACCATCGGTCTGCTGAACGCCACGACGATCATCTGTGACTGTCCGCTCGAAAGGGTCCCCCCTTGAGGCAGGGCGGAGATGACCCGGAGCGGCTCCTCCCCCTGCGGGACCTCCGCACCGGCCGGCAGGAGCGCAAGAACGAGAGAGGCAAAAGGGGAGAGAAGGAAGACCGTACGTATGTGGTTCATGGAAGGATCTCCCTGTTAGCGAACCAACCCCGCGGGTCATTGCTTCGTCGCTGCGCTCCTCGCAATGACTTTTCGGGAAAGGTTCATTCCTTGGTCCGGCTCGCCTTCGGCGGGCCGGGTGACTGGCAGTGCTCCACGGAGCCGAATTGCATTCGAGGAAAGAGTAGAGAATCTGCCCAAAAAAAGCAAGTCCGCCCATGGCAGACCTTCGGCGGGCCCCCGGCATCTGAGAGGACTACTCGTTCATCTCCGCGATCTTCTGGAGAGCAAGCAACTGCATGTCATGCGAGGCCTGCTCGGGCGTTTTCGAACCATTCAGGACCGACTGGTAGTTCGGGCGCATCGCATCCCAGATCGCCCGAAGCTCGGGTACGATTGGCATCGGCCGACCAATCTCTATCTCGCGCATCGAATTCCGCATGATCTCGTTATGTACGATGAAGGGATCCGTGTAGAGTACCTTCCGCGTGGGGAATGTCAGGAGCGCCTTCGTCGTCTCGAGCTGGATAGAGGGCTCCATAAGGAAACGGAGGAGCTCGACGACGTATGGAAGCTTCTTCGCATCCACCTTTGTGTTGATCGAGTACCCTTTTGTGGAGATCATCGGCGCGCACCAGAGACCGGTCTGCGATATTTTCGGGAGCGGCGCCACGCCCAGGTCAATCCCCGCCTTCTCGTACCCCTCCCACGACCAGTCGCCGTTGATGATCATGCCGGACCGTCCCTCCTTGAAGAGGGCATCGGCCACTTCGTAGTTCGACTCTTTGGGGATGATCCGGTACTTGTCGCGGAGGTCCTGAATGAACTTCAGTGCGTTCACCATCGCGGGGGCGTCGAGCGTCGGAGTGCCGGCGCTGTCCATCACCCAACCGCCAAATCCCGTGAGAAAGGGGATGAAGAAGAAAGGCTCCGTGAAGTTCCAACAGAGACCGTACTGTCTCTCGTTGCGCCTTCTGATCTTCTCACCGAGGGCGATCATCTCGTCGCTTGTCTCGGGCGGGACAGGGACCAGCTTCCTGTTGTAGACAAGCGTGAGATGGTTTCCGAGCTTGTCCGCAATCTGGTAGAGGTGACCGTTTGACCAGACGAGTCCACGCGGGTTGAACGAGGCGAGGTAGGTTAAGTCGAAAAGTCTCTCAAGCGGCTGGACAACCCACAGGGCAGAATAGAGTCCGACCGCATCAGACGGTCCATACACGAGGTCCGGCCCCTGCTGGGCATAGGCGGCTATGATGTACCCTGAGCGAAGCTCCTCGGTCTCTTTGTATATGTTCTCGACGAGCACTTCGGGGTGGAGCTTCATGAACCGGTCGCACTGTGCCTTCAGGATCTCGCGCTCGTCCGGACGCATCTGGTGCCAGATAACGATGTGGACTTTTCCGCCGGATGAGCCTGAGCAGCCGGAGACAAAGAAGGCAGCGGCGATGAAGAGGAAAATGAAAAGTGCGATCGTACGAATTCTCATGTGTGGTCTCCACAACTGGAATTCAGCAACCTGCGGACGTGGGAATCCTTCAAAGAGAAGAACGAAAGACTATCGTACGAGGCTTGGTACGGTCTGAGAACAGTGTAATTTCCACGCTCGCTCCGCTCGCTTGGAATGACCTTGGAGGGGGGAAGCGGTTCCATTGATCGACTCTCTCGCCGCGAGGCTCTGCTCTCGCCCTTTTACATCTTCCCAAACAGGTCGCGCAGGATCAGTGTGTTCCGTCCGCCTCCGTTGACAATGAACGACCTGTTCTTCGCCGGGAATTCCTCCCCCCTTGTCCACGAGCCTTCGGTCCCGGAGTTTGTGTACTTGTAATGGATCTCTGCGCCCGCGGGCAATGTCAGCTCAATCGTCCAGATCCCGTCTCCAGCCTTGGCGTCGCCATGTGTGCCATCGTCGTACATCCGAATCCTATTGGGGACCCATTCGCCCAGCTCGGGACGGTTGCCGACGATGTAAATTGCATCAGGGACTTTCACGCGGCGGGCGTCGACGGTAAACACGATCTTGACGCTCTCAGTCCGGCTCTGCGCCATCGTCCCCCGCCGGTCTGCGTCCGGAGCAGGCGGAGGCGAGGGTCTTCGCGTGATGATCGGATCGAAGGTCCGCTCCGGCAGCCCTGCTCCCGCCTGCCGGGCGAAGGAGTAGATGTTCGAGAGGTGGGCGCGGAAGCCGACATCGTACGGTTCATCCCCTCCCGGCGCGTTCTGGTCCTCGCCAAACCACCAGAACCAGTCGGACCCTTCCGCTGCATACAGTTCCTCCCAGGCCATCCAAGCAGCCCAGGCCTTCGTTCCGCGCCGCGGAGCGGGACGACTCGGGTCAGGCCGCCTGAGGCCGGATGCCTTGAGGTCTTCCCGCGCTGTTCTCAGGTATTCCCATGCACGGTTCTCTTCAGGCTCACCGATCCAGGTGTCGTAGTTTGCGTTGATCCACGATGCTGGCCAGAGCCACTTCAGCTTTGGCAGCTTGGTGACGGGATGAGCCGGGATTCCGCGGCCCGGGTTGCCCGAAACATACTCGGAGGTGGTCACGGTCACGATCTGCCGCGTCTCGTGAAGCTTGCTGAGCTTTCTGTAGACGGCATGCAGAAACTCCTTTGCGTCGTTGTCGTGCCTGTACCACTCCCACGCGTTCTCGCCGTCGAGGATCACCGTCAGGAGGCGATCGGGTTCCTTTCCCCGCGGTGCGTAATGAAGAACGTACTTGACAAAATCGTCCGCTGCCTCTTCACCGTAGAGATTCTGATAGCGGAACCCGATCCGGTCGGACAGCTCAGTGTCGCGGAACACAATGACCACTGAGCCTGTGTCGCGGCTTCCGGCCACATAGGGGTAGTAGAGCGGTTGGTTCGCCGGGGTTGAACGGCGAAGAACCTTCTCATCCGTGGCAATCCATTTGATCCCGTTCCGCGAGAAGGCGTCAATCACATCCTGAGAGACCGAGCCCTCGGCAGGCCACATGCCCGTCGGCGGGGCGCCGAATGTCTTCTTGAAGAATGCGACCGCCTTGGCCACCTGCGCGTAGGCATCTTCGGGATAATGATAGCGCAGCGGGAGCGGATCTTGAGGCTGGCAGGTCTTCGCAATATCGGAATCGTAAATGAGGGGAAGGACAGGATGGTAGTACGGCGTCGTGAGAATCTCGATCTGCCCATCCTGGGTGTCAGGATGATACATCAGCCGGCGATGGACCGGGACAATGTTGGAGAGGACCTTGTATGTCTCCGCGACAATCCTGTTGCAGTCGGCTTCCGTCACTTCCTTGCGGAGATAGTACCTGTCGTCAGAGCGGCGCTCAAGGTAGTCGCTCAGGTCGCACACTGATCCATCCGTGAGGCGCACCGGCCCTTCGAGGAAGTCGGGGTCGAAGTACCCGAGGAAGAACCAGAACTTCAGCTCACGGAGCTCCTGCACCGAGACGGAGTCTATCCCCCGTTTGAGCCGGGCGACAATGCGGTTCTTGAGGGCCTCATACTCCGGGAAGCGCCCAAGCATGACCTCGGAGATGCCGAACGCGTTCCACGGGTTCCTGTAGAGAAACGCTCGTTCCTTCTGTGTGAGCTTGTTCGCCGGTTTCAGAGCTATGTCAATCCATGGGTCGGTCTTGCCTCCCTCTTTCTTGAAGTAGGCTTCAGCATCGACGCGGTTCTTCTTGACATCGACAAAGGGTCCGAGGCGGTCGACGTAGTAAGTCTGGAGCTGAAGCAAAAGCGAAGAAGTGAGGTTGATGGTCGCATGGATCTTCGGGTAGCCTCCTATGATTGCCGCCATGTCGTAGTAGTCCTTCGTTCCATGCGTCCTCACCCAGGGACCCTGGAGCTGGTCCTTCGACGCATCAACATAGAGGGGTTGATGCTGATGCCAGATGAGGTTGAGGTAAACGGTACCACCCTTTGACGGATATATGTCGCTCATGGTTTCCCCTCGCTGCTGTTGGCCCGTACCCAGGAGGATTCTTGCGGAATCCGAGAGCGTGAATACGGAATTCTCACCGCTCCTGTTGTAGTTCTCCACGCGCGCCGGATTTTCCGGATCGAGGACGTAGATGGAATCATCGACAAGGAACTTGTACTGGTATGTCCCGGGGAAGATCTTCCTCATCCCCGTCCAGACGCCGTTGGAGGCCAGTCTGAGCGGATCGTCTGTCTTGGCCCACCCGTTGAAGTCACCGACGAGTGCCACCCGTTGCGCTGTTGCGTCTCTATAGGTGAAGACGACCGAGTCTCCCTTCACGAAGGGTTGTGCCTGTACGAGCCTCGCAACGAGGAGAAGAAGGAACGAAGTGAGGATGCGGCATCTCATCGTGCGATCATCATTCTCCTTGAAAGGGTCTTTCCTCCTCCCGTCAGCCGGTAGAAGTAGACACCGGTTGGGAGTTCCCGGCCGCCGGCATCTCGTCCGTTCCACACGACGCTGTGTCGCCCGGGTGCGAGCGGGCCGTCGGCGAGGAGCGCAACATGCCTTCCCAGCAGGTCGAACACACGGAGCGAGACACCGCCGGCGGAGCTGCCTTCCGGGATGTCAAACACGATTGTCGTCGTCGGATTGAACGGATTAGGATAGTTCTCGAAGAGCGACAGTGATTGCGGCACAGGAGTGGACGTCGGTTGCTGGACGCCTGTGAGAGTGAAGCGGTACACGGAGTCGCTCAAGAGCATCACAGATGCCCTCCAGGGTGCCAGCATGACTGAGAACGACTGGATTTGTCCTCCGGCCACCGAGTAGGTCGTATCATTCAGCACATCGTTGAAGTAGTACACCTTCAAGGGATCGAACGGTGCCGAGAGATCCACCTTCCCCGCCACACCAGCGAGCGTCACGTCGACCGGATTCCCCGACAGGTTGAGGGCAACCACCAGATTCTGATCGCGCTGGGGACGGACGTAGGCATACACAGTCGATTGATTCGTGGCAACCTGACGGAGCACTTCCCCGCGCAGGGCCGGGAACGTCTCCCTGATGCGGGTCAATCTCCGGTAATACTGGAACAGCGCCGAATGATAGGGATCGCCGAACTGGATAAGGTTGCGCTGGCCGGTCCAGCCGATCTCTCCGCCCGCGTAGATCATCGGCAGGCCCTGAGCGGTGAACAGGAGGGCGGCGAGCGCCTTCGTGACCTCGAGCGAATACCGGGAAGCGATGCGGGTCTCGTCGTGGTTCTCGAGGAATCTGAAGAAGAAAGAGTTCGCCCCGGGGGAGTAGCCGTAGTTCGTGACGAGGGCATTCACAGTCGCAACTGAAACCGAGCCGGATCCAGCGGCACGGAACCCGTTCCAGAAGAGATTCCAGTCATATGCGGCGTCCGAGGCGCCGCCGTGGTCGGCGTAATTGTTCTCGCTTCCCGCGCCGGTCCCGTCGGTTTCGCCGAGGATCAGGATGTCGGGTTTCACACGCTTGATCTCGTCCCTGAACGGTCCCCAGAAGGCATCCGTGCCGTATCTGTTCTGCGGCCCCCAGTAGACATCCATCCGATAGCCGTCAGCCCGGCCGTCGAGGACCCAGTACTTCATTACATCAAACATGGCGGCACGGCACTCAGGGTCATC
>PEWR01000028.1 GCA_002779395.1 Ignavibacteriales bacterium CG07_land_8_20_14_0_80_59_12 | reverse complement strand
ACTTGTTATGAAAAGCTATAATGTCAAAGAACAATTTACAACTAATCATCTAAAAGGGTGGCACCTTTTCATTTGTCACTCAACCTCTAAGCAACAAGCTTAGCTGATGTTTCTCTCTCCGTGCCGGCACTTCACATAACAAGCAAAACACTGACGCTCCATCATTTGATATGAATTATTGTTGTCGCTCAATGCTGTTGCTCACAATTTGGTTTGCGCCGCCCGCCGCGAGGAAATTGATCTTTTATAGCAGGCGGGTCCGCGCATCGTTTGAGAGTTCGCAACAGCACTCCGGTGTTTTGCTAAACGCTATATGAAATGGCGGCGGGGGAAATAAACGGGAATATGAGTAAATTGATAGAGGACCATCAAGGAGACTAGCAAATGAGACAAGTGATAATCTATCCGGGTGAGGACAAGTACTGGGTTGCCGAATGCCCAAGCTTACCAGGGTGCGTCAGTCAAGGACGAACTAAGGAAGAAGCGATTGCAAATATTCGTGAGGCAATTCAAGGATATGTAGCAACTCTTGAAGAGGATCGCCTGCCTGTTCCACCAGAGCGGTTTGAAACGATCCTGCTTGCCGTATGAGTTCGTTGCCCAAGATTTCAGGTCGAGAATGTGTGAAGGCACTCTCAAGAGCAGGGTTTTCCCTACGCCGACAACACGGAAGTCACATGATTCTTCGACGGGATGAACCATTTACACAGCTTGTGGTTCCGGACCACAAAGAATTGGATCGTGGAACACTCCGAGCGATCATACGGCAGGCGAGCCTGACTGTCGATCAATTTATAAATTTGCTGTAGCTCGCCGCCGCCTTCGCCTAACACGCAAAATAACAACGCTGGAATTGGCAAGATCAGAAAGAGCCACGCTCACTACTTTTGTTCGCATAAAATTATTCATTCATAGCTCACAAAAGTAGTGCGTTATTTTGCGACACGATGTTCGGACATTCGCGGAGTGCTCCCCTCGGCGCGGGTCGCCTGCCTGCGGCGGGCAGGTCAGACTCTGATCGTCGATTCCGACGGATTCTGTCGAACGAACTCTGTCGAGCTGCGCCCTTCGATGTGCTCGTTCGCTCCGTCCGCCTGCCTACGGCGGGCCGTTGGCGTGCGGCACGGCTCGCCACTTCGTTTAGCCCGCGCCCCAGTATGTACCACGCAGCGCATCCGATATTTGCTTTTGAGTAGCATCAGCATCAACAAAGCTTCACATTGAATTCACGAAAAGGCAACGCAGGAGAAACGTGCAAAAGGAAGCCCAAGCAAGGATTCTGATCAACGACCTTCTCAGAAGGTGTGGCTGGCGCTTCTTTGATGATGAGTCCGGCACTGCCAACATCGCGCTCGAAGCGCACGTCAAGCTCAAGAAGAAGACCCTTGAAGACCTCGGCGACGACTTCGAGGAGACGGCAAACGGCTACGTTGATTACCTCCTGCTGGATGAACGCGGCTTCCCGATAGCCGTTCTTGAAGCCAAGTCGGAGAAGTTCGACCCTCTTGTCGGCAAGGAACAGGCCAGAAAATACGCCCATTCGCAGAATGTCCGGTTTGTCATCCTGTCCAACGGGAATCTGCACTACTTTTGGGACTTGGAGCAAGGGAACCCAGTCCTGATAACTGAGTTCCCGACGCCGGAATCTTTGGGGTATTTTCAAGCGTTTAAGCCCAATCCTGACGCTCTGGTCGTAGAGAAGGTAGAAACTGATTACGTCGCTGTCACCCAGAATCCTAACTACCGGAACGATCCACGGTGGAACGATGTCGGCCAACATGACGACTTCATCAAAGATGCTGAATTGAAGTTTCTTCGTCCATACCAAATCCGCGCGGTGGCTGCGCTTCAGGACGCTGTGCGAAAAGGCCAAACGCGCTTCTTGTTCGAAATGGCAACCGGCACAGGGAAAACACTGACCGCCGCCGCCGTCATCAAGCTCTACATGCGAACGGCCAACGCCAAGCGGGTTCTTTTCCTTGTAGATCGCCTGAAGCTGGAGAATCAGGCCATCAAGCGTTTCGTTCAGTTCCTGAAGAACGACTTCACGACGGTCATTTACAAGGAGAACCGCGACGACTGGCATAAGGCTGAGATCGTCGTTTCAACGGTGCAGAGCCTGCAGTTCAACAACAAAACCGGCGGCTCTTTTCGCCGACCGATTTTGACCTCCTGATTTCGGACGAGGCGCACCGCTCCATCAGCGGCAACAGCCGCGCGGTGTTCGAGTATTTCATCGGCTACAAGCTCGGCCTGACCGCGACGCCGAAGGACTACCTCAAGAGAATTGACCCGGCCAGGATCAGCGAGCGAGATCCACGCGATTGGGAGCGCCGCCAGTTGCTGGACACCTACAAGACATTCGGTTGCGAAAGCGGCGAGCCGACTTTTCGCTACAGCCTCATTGAAGGCGTGCGCGAAGGGTACCTGCTCAATCCGGTTGTCGTGGACGCGCGGACGGAAATCACCACGGAGTTGCTGGCCGAAAAAGGCTATTCCGTCATGCAGGAGAACGAAGACGGGGAATTAGTCGAGCAGACCTTTTTCGGCAAGGACTTTGAGAAGAAGTTTTTCTCAGACGAGACCAACCGTGTCTTCTGCGAAACCTTCCTGAAGAGCGCCCTTCGTGATCCGCTGAGCGGGGAAATCGGGAAGGCCATTGTTTTCTGTGTCCGGCAAGACCACGCGACGCGAATCACCAAGGCATTGAACGAATTGGCCGATGCGATGTTTCCCGGCAAGTACAACTCCGACTTCGCCGTCCAGGTGACTTCCAATGTGGACGACGCCCAGCAGATGGCCGTCAGCTTCGCCAACAATAACTTGAACGGCCACACCCGGTTTCTGGAAGGCTACATCGGTTCAAAGACGCGTGTCTGTGTCACGGTCGGCATGATGACGACCGGCTACGACTGCGAAGACCTCCTGAACATCGTTTTGCTTCGCCCGATTTTTTCGCCTACCGATTTCATCCAGACCAAGGGCCGCGGAACGCGCAAGTTCACCTTCCGCTATGTCGAGAAGGAAGGCGGCCAGGTTCAGGAACATGCGAAGCCGAAGGAGAAGTTCAAGCTCTTCGACTTCTTCGCTGTCTGCGAGTACTTCGAGGAGAAGTTCAACTACGACGAGGTTATTGAACTGCCGCCGTTGCGCCCGACCGGGCCGGGATCGCAACCGCTGCTGCCACCCCCGCCGGTTCTGGCCGACTTCACGAATGTCAACCCTGACCCGCTCAAGTCGCAGTTCGAGTACGCCGTACCCGTGTACGGGATGAAGATTGACCGCAAGTTTTTCGAGAAGTTCGAGGACAAGGTCAAGGCCACGCCGGAGGTCCGGGATCGCTACGAGCGCGGCGACATCAAGGGGGCGGAAGAGATCGTCGTTGCCGCCCTGTTCAACAAACCGGAGGACTTCTTCAACCTCGACAAACTCCGCAAGGCCGTACAGGTTGACCGCAGGATTACGCTCCGAGAAATTTTGGCAAAGGCCTTTGGCGAGATAGACCGTTTCAAAACCAAGGACGAGCTGCTTGAAGAAGAGCTGGCGAAGTTCGTTTCCATCCACAAGCCGGATGCCGCCCACATGCCGGTTATCCGGCAGTTCTTCAAGGCGTATGTGACTGACGGCGGCGTCCGGACCATTGTGGATTCCCGCGAGTTCGGGCGGCTGGCAGACAATCCCAAGGTGTCGCTCGCAGATGTCCGCGCCCTCGACCAGTGGCGGGAGGTTATCCCGGAATACGTGAAGGACTACGTTCCGTTGAACGCTTTTGCGGCTTAGGTCGGCCAATTGGGGGTCACAATTTGTGACCTCCAAAGCAATGTGTCGAAAGAAAAGGAGCAGAACGTGAGTGTTGGCGTGATTCCGTTGGAGAGGATTCGGCAATTGATACTCCTTGTCCGGGGGCAGAAAGTCATGCTCGACAGAGACTTGGCCGCTCTCTACGGCGTAGAAACAAGAGCGCTGAACCAGGCCGTCAAGCGGAACCGGGATCGTTTCCTGCCTGATTTCATGTTTCAACTGACTCGGGAGGAGATTCGGAACATATCACAGTTTGTGATATCCTCCGCGGACCTGAAATTTTCAAAATCAGTGTATGCCTTTACGGAACAGGGGGTTGCGATGCTTTCCGGCGTCCTAAACAGCCCTTGTGCCGTGCAGGCGAATATCGCCATCATGCGAACGTTCGTGCAGTTGCGGCGACTGCTTGCTACGCATGCCGGACTGACCCGGAAGCTGGCCGACTTGGAAAAGAGGTACGACGCGCAATTCAAGGTGGTCTTCGACGCGATTCGGGAACTCATGACTCCGCCGGAGCCACCCCGCAAACGGATAGGTTTCCATCTGCGCGAGTCTCGCGCTAAGTATTCCATCCGGCGCAACTGGAAATGACCCATGCTGGACTCTGAAACTAAAGTGAAGATTGACTCCGCGCGCGACATCCTGGTCGGCAAGGTGCCTGACCCGAAATCGCAGGTGGAACAAATCACCATCGCCCTGATTTACAAATTCATGGACGACATGGACCGCCAGTCGGAAGAGATGGACGGCAAGGTGACGTTTTTCACCGGCGAATTCAAAAAGTACCGCTGGTCCAACCTGCTCGACAAGCGCCTCGGCGGCCATGAACGCCTGCTTCTCTATGCCGAAGGTATCGAGAAGATGAACGTAAACAAGAACATTCCTCAGCTTTTCCGGGACATTTTCAAGGGCGTGTTCCTGCCGTATCGCGACCCCGAAACGCTTAACCTATTCCTGAAAGAAATCGCTGGCTTCTCCTACGACCACAGCGAACGACTTGGAGACGCCTTTGAATACCTGCTTTCCGTTCTCGGCACCCAGGGCGATGCTGGACAATTCCGCACGCCGCGTCACATCATTGATTTCATCGTCGCCGTAGTGGACCCGAAGAAGAATGAGACCGTGCTCGACCCCGCCTGCGGCACGGCCGGTTTTCTCATCTCGGCCTTTAAGCACATCTTGAAAGGGAACGAAAATCTCACACCGGACGAGCGGGCGCGGCTGATGACCAACTTCCGCGGCTACGACATTGCCCCGGACATGGTCCGCCTCTCCCGCGCCAATCTTTACCTGCACGGCTTCCCGAACCCCGTCATTCACGAATACGACACACTCACCAGCGAGGAACGCTGGGACGAACGCTGTGACGTGATTATGGCGAATCCACCGTTCATGTCACCCAAAGGCGGAATTCGCCCGCACAACCGGTTTTCGATCAAGGCCAAGCGCAGCGAAGTGCTTTTCGTGGACTACATCGCCGAGCATCTCAACCCCAGCGGCCGTGCCGGTATCATCGTGCCGGAAGGGATCATCTTCCAGAGCCAGAACGCCTACAAGGCGCTGCGCAAGATGCTGGTCGAAAACTACCTTTGGCCGTGGTCAGCTTGCCCGCCGGCGTGTTCAACCCCTATTCCGGCGTCAAGACCAGCATCCTGTTCCTCGACCGGAACCTCGCCAGGCGAACGGATGAGGTGCTGTTCGTGAAGGTGGAGAACGACGGCTTCGATCTCGGCGCGCAACGAAGGCCGAACGGAAAGAACGACCTGCCGGAAGCGTTGAGGATTTTAGATGGCCACAAGAAGGGGCAAAAGGCGCAAGAAGGAAAGATGGCGCTGACCATCAGCCGCAAGCGCCTCCTCGAATCCGGCGACATCAACCTCTCCGGCGACCGCTACCGCGCTGCCGTTGCAGTGCGAAGCAAGTGGCCGATGGTGAAGTTGGGGGAGGTGTGTGAAGTAATCAGTGGTCAATCTCCTGATGGGGTAACCTACAATGATCGCGGTGAGGGCATGCCTTTTCATCAGGGGAAGACAGAGTTCACAGACTGCGTCCTTGGACCGGCAAGGAGTTGGACGACCGCACCGGCACGCATTGCAGAACCGCACGACATTGTAATGTCCGTTCGTGCACCGGTTGGCCCGGTTAATCTCGTAACGCAGAAAATCTGTATTGGGCGCGGTCTGGCAGCCATTCGCCCTATGAATTCAAAGATTGATGAGCTTTTCCTTTTCTTCATTTTGCGCGGCATGGAAGATTTCATAACCGGATCGCATGGTGCGGCTTTTGCCTCGATAAATAGAAAAGAAATCGAAGCTATCGAAATCCCCCTCCCGCCCCTGGAGATTCAGCGGCAGATGGTGGCGGAGTTGGATGGCTACCGGAAGGTCATTGAAGGCGCCCGCCAGGTCATCGCCAACTACAAACCCACCATCAAGATTGATCCGGAGTGGCCGAGGGTGAAATGTGCTGAAGCTCCTATTGAAATCATTGATGGTGACAGAGGGCTGAATTATCCCAGTAAGGAAGACTTCTCAAAAAGCGGACATTGCCTTTTCTTGAATACGGGAAATGTGAGAGAAAACGGGTTCAAATTCGAAGAATTTCAGTTCATAGGGAAAGAAAAGGACGCTGCATTACGAAAAGGAAAACTAAAGCGGGATGACATAGTGCTAACAACCCGAGGGACTGTGGGCAACGTGGCTATTTATGATCAAGACGTGCCTTTTGAAAACATTAGAATCAACTCTGGCATGGTGATTATCAGAGCTGATGGCGCAAAGATCATGTCATCCTTCCTGTATAACCTTATTCAAACCGATTTCACACAGAGGCAATTTCAACAGATCACATCAGGATGTGCCCAGCCCCAATTACCAATACGTTCTCTTGTTGAGGTAGAAATCCCGATCCCGCCCCTCGGCATCCAGCGCCAAATCGTCGCCGAGATTGAGGCCGAGCGGGCGATGGTGGAGGCGAACCGGAAACTGATCGAGGTGTTCGAAAAGAAGATTCAGGAGAAGCTGGCAGAGATTTGGGGAGAGGAAGAAAGTGCCAAAGCATAACAGGGAAAACTATGGCGCGTAAACGAAGTGCCGAAGGGAAAATCGAGAATCGCAACGCTCTCGGGCGTCGGCGAAAGGATGCTATGTTTCCGGTCGCGCCGACGCACGCCGGTCTGCCGTCTGGCTATGCCAGGATCTTGCGCGACCTCAAGCAACGCATCCAGCAGGAGCGCCTGCGCACGGTCATGGCCGCGAACTCGGCCATGGTGCTGCTCTATTGGGACATCGGCCGGACGATCTTGGCCCGACAGGACACGGCAGGCTGGGGTGCCAAGGTCATTGATCGTCTGTCCGCGGATTTGAGCGAGGTGTTTCCCGACATGAAGGGCTTATCGCCGCGCAATCTCAAGTACATGAGGGCGTTCGCCGCGGTCTGGCCGGGCCGGGCAGTTGTGCAAGAGGCGCTTGCACAAATCACGTGGTACCACAACATTGCCCTCCTGCAGAAACTCGACAATCCTCAAACCCGTCTCTGGTACGCTCAAAAGGTGCGCGAGACCGGCTGGTCGCACAATGTGCTGGTTCTGCAGATCGAACAGCAGATCCACGAACGCCAGGGTAAAGCCATCACGAATTTTCCCGCGGTCATGCCACCCGCCGATTCAGACATGGCAGCGCAGGTGTTCAAAGATCCTTATCTGTTCGACTTTCTCGGTACGGCCGATCCGCGCCGCGAACGGGAAGTGGAGCAAGCCCTTTTGGATCATATCCAGCGCTTTCTGCTGGAGCTGGGAGCGGGTCTCGCATTCATGGGGAGGCAGGTGCATCTCGAGGTCGGAACGCAGGACTACTACCTCGATCTGCTCTTCTATCACGTCAAATTGCGGTGCTACGTGGTGGTGGAACTGAAAGCCACGCCGTTTGACCCCGCGTTCGTCGGCCAGATGAACCTGTACCTCTCCGCCGTGGATGACCTTCTGAGACATCCGGACGATAATCCCAGCATCGGCCTCCTGCTCTGCAAGGAGAAGAATAGGATTACCGTCGAGTACGCCCTGCGCGATCTGAAGAAGCCCATCGGCGTGGCCGCGTGGCGCACCCGGCTGGTGGAGGCGAACCGGAAACTGGTGGAGATTTTCGAGAAGAAGATTCAGGCCAAGCTGGCGGAGATTTGGGGAGAGGAGGCAACCAATGTCGGGTAAGGCGAAACTCACTCCCCGCAAGCTGATGGAACTGGCCATTGAGGTCATGCGGCAGTCCGTTCCCGAGCCGCGCCCTGATGGCAAGGCCAGTCCGAAGGTTGGAGCCGTGCTGATGAAACCGGACGGCACGATGGAAACCGCATGCCGGGGCGAGTTGCGGCATGGGGATCACGCCGAATTCACGCTCCTGGAGCGGAAGAACCAAGGCAACAAGCTGGATGGAGCCACCTTGTTTGCGACGCTTGAGCCCTGCGCGCCCGGTGCGCGTCGCGATCCCAAAGTGGACTGTGCGGAGCGGATCCGTCTTGCCCGAATCAAGGAAGTCTGGATCGGCATCCAGGACCCCGACCCCAAGGTCGCCCGGAAAGGCATTGCACACTTGGAGCAGAATGGCATCAAAGTGCATATGTTCGACCGCGACCTGCAGGAGGTCATTGAGAATGAAAACAAGGATTTCCTGGGCCAAGTGCTGGAGCGCGCCGACGCCGCGAAGAAGGAGCCGGTCGAATTCGTTCTTTCTCCGCTTGAAAACAAACTTCCGGCGGCTGTGATGACGGACTTCTCAGGCGAGGCTTTGGCACTCTACCGTAAGCGCGCCGGGATTGCCGACGCCGTAGGCTCCGCTGAGTTCAACCGGCGGCTCCTGCAACAAGGACTGTTGAAGGAGGAACGGAGAAGCCTGGTCCCGACCGGCTCCGGCATCCTTTTATTTGGGAAGGAACCGCGCAGAGCCATGCGCCAGGCGGGAATCCTCGGGGCGATTCACTACTCGAACGGGGAGCAAGAACGGAAAGAATTTGACGAGCCCGCAGTCATGATTCCCGACCTGTTGGAAAAGTGGCTCACGGACAAACTTCCAAATGTCTTTGACCGCAGCAAGATGCGCCGGGAAGAACGTCCGGCCTTGCCTTTTGAAATGGTACGCGAATCTGTGGTGAATGCGCTCATTCACCGCGACTACGGCATCGAAGGGGGCAAGTGCCAGGTCGTTGTGACGGAAGACACGGTCACCGTGAGGAGTCCCGGAGAACCACCTCCGCCGATCACTCTTGAGCAGCTTCAGTCCTTCACCGCGCCAATGCTGAGTCGGAATCCTGCATTGCATTTCGTCTTTGCGCGGATGGAAATGGCTGAAGAGCAGGGCCTGGGCATCGGATCGCTGCGAGATCGGGCAAAGGAACTCGGATTGCCGTTGCCGAGATATTCATGGGACGCCCCTTATCTCGTTCTCAAACTGTACCGATCGGCGAAGAGTGTGATCCGTGAGTTGCCGGCGAATGTTCTGGACTCTCTAAACGCGGAGGAGCGGCGGGGCTGGGAGTACCTTGCTACGAAGACGGCCTGCACAAGAGCTGCATATGAGCAGCACATGGGGGTAGACACGCGCAAGGCACAGCGCCACTTCAAGCGGTTTGTGGGATTGGGACTCTTGCGGAAGGTCGGGGCAAGCACATCCACGTCCTATGACGTGCAACGCCTGTGAGCGCGACACATCTAACGACAGAATGTCGCGACCGCTGGCTTGAAATAACTCCTTGGGTCGTCTCGCGACAAATCTCGCGACAAAGTGTCGCGAGACGGGTCTGTGCCCACGAGGGACGCGTAAATCGCGACAAAGACGCAACAGACAGGGCTACCTGGACAGGAATTCGGACATTGTGTCCGGATAGAGGCGACGCCGACCAAGCATGAGAACCATCAAGGACATGCCGGAACACAGCCGTCCCCGCGAGAAGTTGCGGGAGAAGGGCGCATCTGCCCTTACCGATGAAGAACTTGTCGCGGCGATTCTCGGCATGGGTACGGCGGGCATTGACGTGCGCACGATTGCCCGGCAAGTAACTGGTTTGATCCGCGAGCACAAGGCCGGATTGACTCTGGATCACTTGCTTGATGTGCCCGGCGTTGGACTCGCCAAAGCCGGTCAAATCCTGTCGGCCTTTGAACTCGCCCGCCGCCACCTTCTCAAGGACACGGTAAAGATTACCGTCGCCCAGGATATCTTGCCGCTGGTGGCCGACATTGCCGGAAAACAGCAGGAGTATTTTGTCTGCATTTCACTCAACGGCGCAAACGAGGTTATCGAAAAGCGCGTGGTCACAATCGGTCTACTCGACAAAACCTCCGTTCATCCGCGTGAAGTGTTTGCGGATGTTATTGCCGACCGCGCCGCGGCAGTGATCTTTGCCCATAATCATCCCTCGGGCGAATTACAACCGAGCGAAGCCGATCTCCGCATGCACGAACAGTTGACGGAGGCCGGGAAGATTCTCGGGATCCGCGTCATAGACCATATGATCATAGCCCGCAAAGGATACTATAGCTTTCAAGAGGTCGGCATCATTAGAGAATGACGAGCAATTCGTCCAGGTGTCCTCTTGCGCAATACTGAATATCAAATACTGAGATCAATTTCCGTACCGCACAAAGGAGACTGCCATGAGAACAATGATGCTCCTTTTAGCTCTACCAATCGTGACGGCGGAAGCGCTTTCTCAAGGAGGGGGGTGGGTCAAGCAGTCACTACTCCCGGGCGCTCCCAGCCTCTACGATGTCTCCATCGTGAATGCGAGTACCGCATTCATCGTGGGCGAAAACAAGACTGTCGCCAGAACCACTGACGGGGGATCCACGTGGGTCACCCAACTATCCCAGATCGCAAGCAGTCTCTCCTCAGTCAGTTTCGCCGATGCAAACAACGGTTTGGCGGTCGGTCCCTCGGGCGGGATCTTCAAGACGACTGACGGCGGGGGTTCATGGTCTATTCAGACGTCCGGGACAACACGCGGCCTGAACTCCGTGCATTTCGTCAGTCCGACTATCGGGTGGGCGGTCGGTGACAACCTGAAAGCCATGAAGACGACGGACGGGGGCACGTCCTGAACGCCGCAGATGAGTGAAGTGAGTCTCGCATACATCGAAGATGTCCACTTCATGAACGAAAGCACCGGGCTTGCCGTTGGGTACCAAAGCGGGGCGCGAGTGCTGAGGACGACAAACGGCGGACAAACCTGGGCCAGCACCTCACTCGGATCTGGCTGGATCAAAGAGATGCATTTTCTCAACGAATCGATGGGCTGGGCAGTTGGCATCACCGCGAACATCTCTGTCTACTGTGACGAATGGGGCTGCTCCTGGAGCTACTCGAACCTTCACTCCACCGTCTGGAAAACCACTGACGGGGGGAGCACCTGGGGACAGTACGTGCTTTCGCTTGCAGTCTGGCTCGAAGCGGTGTGCTTCGTCGACAACAACACGGGGTGGGCCGTCGGACGGAACGGAACTATCATCAAGACGACCGATGGAGGAAGTTCTTGGAGTCTTCAAACAAGCGGGGTGACGAGCGACCTGTTATCGGTCAAATTCGTGGATTCTCAAAAGGGATGGACGATTGGCAAGTCGGGGAGAATTCTCCAAACGACAAATGGCGGGACTTTGTGGGACCTCGTGGCGAGCGGCACAACGCGGGACCTGGGGTGTGTAAGATTCCTGGATTCCCAGACAGGATGGATTGTCGGTGCGGGCGGCGTGGTTTTCAAGACCACGAACGGAGGCGCTGCATGGCAGATGATCTCGGGGGGACCGGCCGTCTACCTCAAGTCGGTTCATTTCGCCGATTCCCAAACCGGCTGGGCCATCGGGTGGGCTTCAAACTACCCCAATCCGTATGGGACGATTCTCAAAACAACAAACGGCGGGGCAAGCTGGGCTGAGCAGTCAGGCACTGCTCCGGAATGGCAGTACATTGAGTCTTCTTTCTTCATCGATGCCTCAACCGGATGGGTCGCCGGCGGGAGCGGGGGAATCCTGAAAACCACCGATGGCGGATCGACCTGGTCTTCGATCTCCACGGGTGGCAAGACCATCAGAGGTATGCACTTCATTACAGCGCAGACCGGATGGGGGGTCGTCTCCGGGGCGATTCTTCAGACCACCAACGGTGGGATCAACTGGAGTGTACAGACGAGCGGAACCACTCAGGAGGATCTCCAGTCGCTCTTCTTTGTGGATGGCTCGACGGGCTGGGCAGTCGGTAAAAGCGGGAAGATACTCCGGACGACAGACGGCGGGATGCACTGGACATCCTGCAAGAATGGAAGCAGAAACAGCCTTGTCTCTGTCTCCTTTGTGAGCGCGTCGGTGGGATGGGCGGCGGGGAACGACGGGATTCTGAAGACGACTGATGGCGGTGTCACATGGGGAAAACAAGGAACCGGTCCCGGTGTGACATACCTTAACTCCCTGCGCATGGCCGACGCTTCGACGGGCTGGATGGTCGGGAGCTATGGTGCAGTCTTTAAGACCACCGACGGCGGCGGCGTAACCCTCTACACTCCGAACCTTCGGTTACCCTTGGATCGCTCTGCAAATGTTCTGGAATCTCAAACACTGAGCTGGAGCGGTGCCGGCGGAGCCTCGTCGTACCATCTGCAGATATCGACTTCCCCAAGTTTCACGACCAGATTTCTTGACAGGACCGGGATCACGGACACCTCGTGTTTGGCTACCGGGCTCGCCCGCAATTCAAGATACTACTGGCGTGTCTGTTCGGCGAAGTCTTCGGAAGAGGGCTTCTGGTCCGATGTCTGGTCTTTTGAGACCTTCGGGATATCGTGGAGGGAACAAACGAGCGGAACATACCAGTGGCTGAGTGGGGTGCACTTCGTGGACGCCTCGACCGGATGGGCCGTCGGGTGGCAGGGGGTGGTCCTGAAGACGACCAATGCCGGAACAACCTGGGCCCCACAGTCAAGCGGAACCACCCGGAATCTCCAGTCGCTCTTCTTCGTGGATGCCTCGACGGGCTGGGCGGTCGGCGATCTTGGCACGATTATCAAGACGACGAACGGCGGAACGGCTTGGACTGTTCAGCCGAGCGGCACGACCCAGGACCTGCTGTCCGCCTGGTTTGCTGACGCTTCGACAGGTTGGGCTGTCGGGGACCAAGGCACGATACTCAAGTCGACTGACGGCGGAGCAAACTGGCTTCCTCAAGGAAGCGGTACAACTTCATCCCTCAACGCTGTTCATTTCCTCGATGCCGTGAACGGCTGGGCGGTGGGCTGGACAATCCTGAAGACAACGAATGGCGGGAATACCTGGGCTGAGCAGAGTTCTCCGGGGGGACTCTACACGATTGAATTCGCGAATCCGCGGAAGGGCTGGGCGGTTGGCTATGGCGGGATCATTGTCCGGACAACAAACGGCGGAGGCTCATGGAGCGTGGTGCAGTCGCAGAGCTACGCGGACCCCACCCTGAACTCCGTCTGTTTCACCGACTCCACGACGGGATGGTCAGTCGGCAACGAGGGGATGATCCTCAGAACCGGGGATGGCGGGGCGACGTGGCAAGAGCGAACGAGCGGGACATCGGACTATCTCAACTCGGTCTTTTTCCTGAACGACTCTACCGGGTGGGCAGTGGGATCGAGCGGGACAATTCTCGCGACGACTACCAGTGGGACTCCGCCTACTGCGCCGGTACTGGCCGGACCGGCCGACAACTCCACAGGCGTCTCCTGGAGTCCAACGCTCAGCTGGAATCCGACGCCAGGAGCCGACTCGTACCGCCTGCAGGTTTCGAAATATTCCAGCTTCATCGTGACGGATGTGGATCGGGCGGGGATCGCAGGGACCTCATATTCCGTTTCCGGACTTGCAGGCAACACAACCTGGTACTGGCACGTGAATGCCACAAGCCCGTGGGGGACTGGAGACTGGTCAACGACATGGAGTTTCAGGACTGGCGCCGCGAACGGAATCCAGAATACCGAGGAGGCGATACCGGCGAGTCACGAGCTTCCCCAGAATTTCCCGAACCCGTTCAATCCGTCGACGTTGATTCCTTTTGGGATCCCTCGGCTCTCCCACGTGAGGATCGAGATCTTCGACGCCTTCGGGCAGCATGTCCGTACTCTCGTGAACAAACAGCTTCCTCCGGGATGATACCGTGTGACGTGGGACGGCCGAAATCGCCTCGGCCACGTCGTGTCGGCAGGAGTGTACTTCTGCCGTCTCCTAACCGATGGAACGATGCTCACTCGGAAGATGGCCGTCGTTCGATAAAGCGTTCCATGGCACGGCGAGGGCTCCCTGGGCGGGTGGGGGACGTGCAGAAGCCTGTCGCTGAGTCCGGAACCCCGAGAACTCCGCTTGGTTTCGTGACACGCTACGCCGGACTCGATGCGACGATGGGACTTGCCTTCGCCGGGACCGGCATGCTCTTTCCCTTCTTCTCGCCGCTCCTCGGCTGGCTCGGCGTTGCGCTCACGGGGAGCGATACGTCGTCGAATGTCCTCTTCGGGAGTCTCCAGCAGATCACCGCACAGCGTCTGGGCATTTCGCTGATCCTTGCGGCTGCAGCGAACAGTTCGGGAGGGGTAATGGGGAAGATGATCGATGCACAGAGCATCGTCGTGGCGGGTGTGGCGATCGGCCAGCAGGGAGGGGAAGGTTCAATCCTGCGCTACGTCTTCATACACAGCTTGGTTCTTGCGATGCTCGTTGGAGTGGAGTAGTGGTGTTCCTGCAGGCGTATGTCGTCCCATGGATCGTCCCGGTCCCGGGTCGATGATCGCCCGATCGGAGGATGTGGATCCACCCAGAAATGAAAGCGCCCTCCACCGCTGCGGGGAGGGCATGACTGTTACCAAGAGGAAGGGATCAGCTTCTCCAGAGGTACTGCAGCTTGACGAAGAATTGCCGTGCGGTCTGGCGCGTCCCGTAGGGACTGCCGAAATCCGTCATACTGTGGGTCGAGCCGATGTAGAAGATCGTAAACGGATTCAGCTTGTAGCTGACGAGCGGGTAGATGTCGATGATCTTGTCGAACTGGTTGTACTGTGTGATCGCGCGGACGTAGAGCGCTGGAGTAAACTGGTACGCGATCACTGCGCGGCCGATGTATCCGTCGTAGAAAAGTTCATCTCGATCGAGGGCCGAAAGCCGCGTGCGGTCGTACAAGAGCTCGAGCTGCAGGCGGTCAGTCGGGCGGATCGTCACTCCCACGCTGAACTGATGCCCGGTCCCGAGCTCGGGCGAGTCCTCCCTCCGAATGAACCGTCCCAACTGGCCGCTGAACCAAAGTGAGAGACTGCTG
>PEWR01000039.1 GCA_002779395.1 Ignavibacteriales bacterium CG07_land_8_20_14_0_80_59_12 | reverse complement strand
CTGTGTTGGGGTGTCGTCGCCGTTCCGGGGCCCTGGTGCCCACCGGACAGCGGACCGGCCAGTCATCGTTGACAACACTGCTTGCATTCCCACCCGAATTTCTCTAAAATAGGTCGGAACAGGAGGACGCTCTAAGGAATGTTCCGAATACTCGCCATCAACCCCGGTTCAACCTCTACAAAGATCGCGCTGTATGAGGACGAGTATCCTCATTCGCAACTGTCCCTCTCCCATTCTTCCGAAGACCTTAAGAGATTCCCGTTCGTGTGGGATCAGTACGAGTTCCGTCTGAGCTCCGTTCGCGCCGGAATTGCACAGTGGGGTGAGAATGGAAGGCGGCTCGATGCAGTTGTTGGCCGCGGCGGACTTCTTCGTCCCGTTAAAGGAGGGACGTACCGCGTCGACTCCCGCATGCTTGCCGATGCCCGTGCGAACCTTCAGGGGGAGCATGTCTCGAATCTCGCCTGTGCACTTGCCGATGAAATCGCAAAGGAACACAGGACTGAAGCCTTCATTGTCGACCCTGTCTCGGTCGACGAGTTTGAGCCTCTTGCCCGGTACTCCGGCCACCCTCTCATCGAGCGAAGGGCGCTCGCTCACACGCTGAACATCCATGCAGTCGCCCGACGCGCTGCGGAACGGCTCGGCAAACCTGTGGACGAGACAGATCTTGTCGTTGCTCATCTCGGCGGCGGCATCTCAGTGGCCCCACTTCGCGGCGGCAGGATCATTGATGTGAACGATGCGAGCTCCGACGGGCCATTCTCTCCGGAGAGGACCGGCGGGCTTCCGCTCCAGCAGTTCATCACGCTCTGCTTCTCCGGCAAGTACACGGAAGCCGAAGTGCGGAAACTTGTGATGGGGCGGGGCGGAGTCCTCGCGTATCTCGAGACGAGTGACGCAACGGCAGTCGAGAGCCGGATTGCCGGAGGCGATGTTAGGGCGCGCGAGGTCTACGAGGCCATGGCGTACCAGATCGCGAAGGAGATCGGTGCGATGTCGACTGTCCTACGCGGAAAGGTTGATGGCATCGTGATCTCCGGCGGCCTCGCTAAATCGAAGATGCTCGTCGACTGGATACAGGCGAGAGTTGCCTTCATCGCGCCGGTCATCGTGTTCCCGGGAGATGATGAGCTGCTCGCACTCGTCCAGGGGGTCCTCTGCGTCCTTCGCGGGGACGAAGACGCAAGAACCTACTGAAGGATCGTATGGAACAGACACATATACGCGCTGTGTTGTCAGGCAATGAAGCCGTTGCCCGCGGGGCTCATGAAGGGGGTGTGAGGTTCGCCTCCGGATATCCGGGGACGCCGAGCACTGAGATCCTTGAGAGTGTTGTGCGATACGAAGGGATCCACGCAGAGTGGGCGCCGAACGAAAAGGTTGCCCTCGAGACGGCAGCCGGCGCTGCACTCGCGGGTGCCCGCTCCCTTGTGACGATGAAACATGTCGGGCTCAACGTCGCCGCTGATCCGTTCTTCAGCCTCTCGTACGCGGGTGTGAACGCCGGGCTCGTTGTCGTGTCCGCCGACGACCCCGGGATGCATTCTTCGCAGAATGAACAGGACAACCGCCACCTCGCCCGGGCGGCAAAAGTGCCGATGCTCGAACCATCAGACAGCGAGGAGGCAAGAGACTTCCTCATCCTCGGCCTCGAGCTGAGCGAGATGTATGACACGCCGGTTCTCCTCCGGATGACCACTCGAGTGTGCCATTCCGAGAGTCCCGTCCGGTTGAAGAATCCGGTGCAGGTCAAGAAGCGCGCCTACGCAAAGGACTTCAAAAAGAATGTCCTCCTCCCGTCCAATGCCCGGGGGCGGCATGAATTCGTTGAGAAGAGAATGCGCGAGCTCGGAGAGAAGAGCAATGTACTCCTCTCCGTCAACCGGATTGAGCTCGGCTCGAATGAGCTCGGCATTATCACGAGCGGCATTGCCTATCAGTACGCGCGGGAAGTCTTCCCCTATGCGTCGTTCCTGAAGCTCGGGATGACGCATCCGTTGCCGAAGAAGCTCATCGCGTACTTCGCCTCCCGCGTGAAGAAGCTGATCGTTGTCGAGGAGCTCGATCCATATCTTGAGGAACAGCTCCGCGCGATGGGCATTGCGGTCGTCGGCAAGGAGCGCATTCCTCTCACCGGCGAGCTGAATGTGGACATCGTGGCGGAAGCGTTCGCCGGCATGGGAGCAGTATCGACGCCGCTTGATCGTCCGGCACCCATACGCATGTCCCTCCCGGACCGACCGCCAACACTCTGTCCCGGCTGCTCCCACCGCGGCGTCTTCATGGCGCTCAAGAAACTCCGCGCCACTGTGACGGGAGACATCGGTTGCTACACGCTCGGGGCGATTCCGCCCCTTGAGACCATGGATACGTGCCTCGAGATGGGCGCGAGCGTAGGGATGGCATACGGCATGGAACGCGCCGGCGGCGGAGCGGGCAAGACCGTTGCGTTGATCGGTGATTCGACCTTCATCCATTCCGGCATCACGGGCCTCATCAACATCGTCTACAACCAGGGTGCGACGACGGTCTGTATTCTCGACAACCACGTCACCGCGATGACGGGGCACCAGCCCAATCCGGGAACTGGGAGGACAATCTCAGGCGCTCCCGCCCCACGAATCGATTACGAGCAGCTCGCGCGGGCCGTGGGCGTGAAGCGCGTTCGGAAGGTGGATCCATTCAACGTCGAAGAGATGGAGAAGGTGTTCCGCGAGGAGATGGCGGCGAATGAACCGTCGGTGGTCATCGCGGATGCGCCGTGCATCTTGAACGAGAAGATCGAGTTTGGCGAACCGTACCGCATCGTGGAGGAGAAATGTCCGAAGTGCGGACTCTGCGTGAAGGTAGGATGTGCTGCGGTCGGTGTCGCCGATGACGGCATGCCGTACATCGACTCGCTCCTCTGCGTGGGGTGCGCTCTCTGTGTCGGCGTGTGTAAGTTCGATGCGATCGTGCCGGTGTAACGGAGAGCAGCCACGGATTTGCTCGAAGAAGGACGGATTATCACGGAGAAGGATTCGAATGGGCAGAGACTTCTGACATGTCTTTGTCGATGAGAAGCGTATCCGTGTAGTTTCCGTTTGTTTCCGTGTTCATTCGTGGCTGATGAGAGCCTTCATACGGGAGAAAAGCGAATGAGAAAAGCACTGCTGTTTATCCTTTTGCCGATTGCCGCAACGGCACAGCCGAAGCTGGTCATCAAGCCGGGCGTGTCGGTGGATTTCGGCAACATCAGCCGGACCGACAGCCTCAAGAAGCAGATCACCATCGCGAACGAAGGGACGGAAACGCTCCTCATCTCGAATGTCCGGCCCGGCTGCGGCTGTACGGCGACTCTTCTTTCCGACAATCGGATCCCCCAGGGAGGGAGTGCGACACTCAACGTTGCATTCGATCCGACACATTACAAAGGGAAGGTGACGAAATCCGTCACGATCACGTCAAACGATCCTGTTCACCCGACGATCAACTTCACGTTCTCCGCCAATGTCATTGTGAATGTCGACGTGACTCCGGAATACCTCGTTTTTGCGAACGCGAAGAAAAGGGCGTCATCCACGCAAACGTTGACGGTCACGAACCACTCGGGTGTTCCCCTTCGCATCACATCGGCGGAAGTCGACAAGGCGTTGAAGGGGTTGACGGTTTCCATGTCCCGTTCCTCCATTCCGCCCGACGGCTCGGCGACTGTGAAGGCAACGTTTGTCGGCGAGACATCCGGAACGATCACCGGGGTCGTCATGCTCCACACGAGCGACAAAACTCAGCCGGCTATCGAGATCCGGGTGTACGGGTTCGTCCAGGAATGAACCATGAAGGATACGGTCAACATACTGATCTGCGGCGTCGGCGGACAGGGGATTCTTCTCGCGAGCGACGTCCTGGTCGATATCGCCTCTGAAGCAGGCCTCGATGTGAAGAAGAGCGAGGTCCACGGCATGTCACAGCGCGGCGGGAGCGTTGTGAGCCACGTGCGGTTCGGAAAGAAAGTTTACTCGCCGCTCATCCGCAAGGAAGAAGCGGATTTCATTTTCTCGTTCGAACGGATGGAGACTCTGCGCTATGTCGACTTTCTCCGCAAGGACGGGGTCGTCATCGTCAACGACCAGCGGATCAACCCGACCTACACGAACCTCACGGACGCCTACTATCCTACCGGCATCGAGCGGTACTTCGAGGGCCGGGCAGGTTCAGTCATCATCCTCCCTGCGATCACGATCGCGCAGGAACTCGGGAACCCGCGCGCCGCGAACGTCGTAATGCTTGGTGTCCTCTCGAGGTTCCTTGAATTCCCGGAGGAGCTCTGGCGGCGCTCGATCGAGAGGAATGTCCCGAAGAAGTATGTCGAGCTGAACCTCAACGGCTTCCGGAAGGGGAGGGAGTTCGACTATCAGCTTGAATTCCTTCCATCCGATTCCGGGGAAGTCCCGCCTGTCTCCCTGAAGCAGGAGGCGAAGCCGCCTGCTGAGCTTCGCCCGCCGCTTTCACTCCCCGGCACGATCCGGTCGTTTGCGGGCCTCCTCGAGTTTGCGAAGACCCTGCCGCGTCGGACGGTCGTTGTTGCCGGGGCGGAGAATGAAGCGGCGCTCGGAGCCGCGCTCGACGCACGCGCTGAAGGGATCGCCGAGACCCTCCTCGTCGGGGATGAGTACGCAATCAAAAGGAAAGCGGAGGAGCTCGGAGGGAAGGCGCAGGAGCTGACGATTCTTCATGAAGGTGATAGGAAGAACGTGTCAGCGCGGGCAGTGGCGCAGGTGCGTGACGGGAAGGGGGACATCCTTCTCAAAGGGAGCGTCGACACAGGGACGCTGCTCCGTGTCGTACTGAATGCCGAATCCGGCCTTCGAACGGGGCGCCTCCTCAGCGACGTGTTCCTTTTCGAATACCCCGATGAAGAGGGGAGCCGCTTCATCATGATCACCGACGGAGGCGTGAACCTCTCGCCCGATATCTACCAGAAGCTGGAGATCCTGAAGAACGGGGTGGACGTGGCCCATGCCCTCGGCATCGAGCTTCCGCGCGTGGCGGTTCTTTCCGCCTCTGAAAATGTCAATCCGCAGCTTCCATCGTCGGTCGACGCGGCCGTGCTCACGGAGATGAACCGCCGCGGTGAGATACCGGGGTGCCTGGTCGAGGGACCGCTGGCGCTCGACCTCGCCGTATCGCGCGACGCCGCACGCATCAAGGGACTCCGCTCCGAAGTCGCGGGGAGGGTGGACATCCTTCTTGTCCCCGACATCGAGACCGGAAACGCCGTGGCAAAAGCGACAACGTACTTCGCACACTACTCGCTGGGACACGTCATTGTCGGTGCGACGGCGCCTGTCCTCATCCCATCGCGCTCGGACAGGAAGGAAGCAAAGCTCTTCTCCATCGCGCTCGGTGTTCTCATGAGCGCCTTCTATGGTGCACAGGGCGTTGTCTCGAAGGCCGCTGAAGCGGCCGCTTCAGTGTGACACTCACAGCCGCAGGAGGATACCATGCCAACATTCGTCCTTCTCACGAAGCTATGCAGCGATGTGATGAAGAAACCTTCGCGCCGCGAAGCCATCGGCAAAGCGTGGATGAAAGCCGTGAAGGCGAAGTGCCCCGATGTGAAATGGATCGATCACTATGCCCTCCTTGGTCCCTACGACTTCCTCGATATCTACGAGGCAGCAGACGAGGAGACCGCGGCGAAAGTCTCCCTCATCACCATGTCAAAGGGGGCGGTGAAGGCCGAGAGCTGGACCGCCATCCCTTACCAGCGATTCCTGGAGATCACGAAGGGACTCTGACCCTTTGATCGTCCGCAACTCTTGAGCTCAGAACCGCGGAACCCGTTGAACGTATCACGCGTCCTCTCGTCAAAGGCTGCGCCCGCCTTCGCCATCGGGACGGGCGTCTTTCTTGTTGACCTTGTTCTTCTCTCCCGTGGTGTCGGGACGGTGGATGCGGGGGAACTCGCGGCTGCGGCTGCGACACTCGGCGTGCCCCATCCGACCGGGTATCCTCTCTTCACCCTCCTCATGCACCTCGTCAGTTACCTTCCTCTCGCCTCACGTATCATCGTCCGGCTGAATGCCTTCACGGCTCTCCTGAGCGCGGCCGGGTCCGGGCTGATGTTCCTCTCGGTGCGGTTCGCGCTCGTCAAGTATATGGGGGTGAAGAACGAGCTTCACGCGGCGATCGCTGCCGTCGGCGCCGCGCTTCTCGTGTCGTTCACAACGGTATTCTGGTCGCAGGCCCTTTCGATCGAGGTATATGCGCTCCACGAGTTTTTTGTCTCGCTCGTGATGCTCCTCTTTCTGGATGCCGTGCTTTCGAAGGAGGATGAGCGGCGCTGGGCTCTCTTCGCGTACGTGCTCGGACTGAGCTTTGCGAACCACATGACGACATTGCTCCTTGTCCCCGGGATGATGGCCGCCTTTTTCCTCTTCGTCGGCAGGAGGGGAGTGACGCGCCGTTTCGTGCTCCTGATCCTTTCGTTCGGTCTTCTCGGCGTCTCGTCCTACGCATTTCTGCTCATCCGCGGACACGAGAATCCGGCCCTCAACTGGGGGTACCCGACCACGCTCGAGCGGTTTGTAAACCATATCTCCGGCCAACAGTACCGGACATGGATGTTCTCATCGCTTGACGCGGCCGCACGTCAGCTCGGCCATTTCATCGAGCTGTTCCCTCGTGATATCCTCTACGTGCCTGTCGTGCTCCTGGCGGCAGGCGTCGTGAGGGTGATGAGGAGGAGCTGGAAGGCCGGAGCTGTTTTCCTTCTCCTTATTGTTACATGCCTTGCCTACGCTGTGAACTTCGACGTCGAGAACAAGGATATTGAGTCCTACTTCCTTCTCGCGTACATCACCTCGGCTTTCTTCATTGCAGCCGGTGCAGCGTGGTTGTTCGAAGGCGTTTCCTTGTTTGTACGGGGACGCGGGAAAGCGGTGGAGAGGCTGGGAACGGCGGCTGTTGTCGCGGCCATCGGCGTGCTTGTGCTTCTCCAGGCTCTCACGAACGGCCGCGAGGTCGATGAAAGGGACAACATCCTTGCAGAGGATTACACGAAGGCGCTCCTTTCGAATGCCTCGCAGAATGCACTTGTCATCAGCTTCCAGTGGGACTACTTCGTCTCGCCATTCCTCTACCTCCAGCACGTGGAGGCACTGCGGCCCGACGTTGTCGTCATCGACAAGGAGCTCATGCGGCGCTCGTGGTACGTGGAGTCGCTCCTCCGACGCCGGCCGGACGTCATGGGCGAGAGCGCCGTCGAGTGCGATGCGTTCATACGGGAGGTGAGGAAGTTCGAGAGGAACCTGCCGTACGACGGCGCAGTGCTCGATCGCCTTTATTACGGGATGCTGACGAGCATCATCGAACAAAATCTCCCAAAGCGGCCTGTCTACGTTACATACGAAGTGGAACCTCAACTTGCGCCCCAGGACTTCCGCATTCCGAGCGGCCTGCTTCTGAGGATCAAGCGGGAATTCGCCTGGGAACCGGCGGAAGTGCGAATCCCGTCTTCCCTTTCCCTGCGGGGGGATGATCCTCTTGTGAAGCAGGTTCGCCGGTGGTTCGCGGTGGCGCTTGCCCAGAACGCGTTGGCTGCATATCGGGGCGGACAGCTTTCGCGGGCAGTGAAGCAGCTTGATGACGCGCTGCGCTGCGACCCGACATTCTACCAGGCCTCTGACCTGAAGACGCGCGTTCTCCAGGGGACACTGACCCCTTAGGCGATCTTCACGACAACAATCGTCATGTCGTCATGTTGCCGGGTCTTGCCTGCAAAGCGCCGGGCCTCTGAGAAAACCCCTTCGAGAAGATCCTCGGCTGTGCCGGTCGACTGCCGGTCGACTGCACTGCGCAGACGCTCCTCGCCGAGAAGAAGGTAGAGTGCGAGAAGTTTCACTTTGGCCATGGTGCAGTCCCATCTGTGATCAGGCTTGATATCCCGTCGGAAGTCCCCCGGGGTCGTGCACTAGAAAGTAGAAAAGAGCGACTCTGCAGGGCTCAGGTGTCATACAGAATTTCTCGAAAAAAAGGAAACGAGGGATGCATGGCACCTCTTTGAGAATCCGTCGGGGGTTCGGTATATTTACTGAGAGCTCTGCCGGCACCAGGGGGGTCAACAGAAGCAGAATGAAAACCGGTCGATTTGAAATCCATGAAGTTCGCGGCGGGATGTTCGCCGTCGACGGAGGAGCGATGTTCGGAATCATCCCCCGAGCCCTCTGGAGCAAGACGAATCCGCCGGACGAACAGGGCCGCATCACCATGATGATGCGTTCGATCCTTGTCTCCGGTGCGGGAAGGATGATTCTGGTCGATACTGGTGCCGGGACGAAGCTTACAGAGAAGCAGCGGAAAATCTACTGCATCACGGAACCGGATGCATTGATCCGATCGCTCGATGTGAGAGGAGTCCGTCCCGGCGACATCACCGATGTGATCCTCACACACCTCCACTTCGACCATTGCGGCGGGTCCACCGCGGCTCTCCGGGATGGGCGGCTCGAACCGGCATTCCCGAATGCGCGGTTCTACGTGCAGCGGGCGCAGTACGAGTGGGCGCAGAACCCGCCGGATAGGGACGAGGCGAGTTTTTTTGCGGAAAACTATGAGCCACTGCATGAGCAGGGGCGGCTGCAGCTTCTTGATGGACCATGCGAGATCATCCCCGGGGTGGAGGTTCTTGTGGTCACAGGCCATACGCCGGGACAACAGCTCCCGAAGGTTTCCGGGGACGACAGGACCGTTCTTTTCGGGGCGGACCTCGTACCGCTTGTGTCGCACCTCCCACTGGTCTACGGGATGGCCTACGACCACTGGCCCTTGACGACGATTGAGGAGAAGCGGAGAATCCTCTCGCAGGCCGCGGACGGGTGCTGGGTCGTTGTGTTCGAGCATGATCCACTCATCGCGGCGGGGACGATTAAACAGAGCGAAAAGGGGTTTGCACTCGATGAGAGGATCGATTTGTAAGAATGCAGGGCGGCTTTGGGTCGCAGCTCGGATGCCGATCGCTGCCACAAGTGAATCGTAATGGGAATGAAGAGACCAGAATGAACCGACCCGCCGCAAGACTTGCACTTGAGAACGGAACTTTCTTCACGGGTCTGTCGATAGGGGCGGAGGGTGAGGCCGCAGGTGAAGTCGTCTTCAATACCGGCATGACCGGCTACCAGGAAGTCCTCACCGATCCGTCGTATGCCGGACAGATCGTCACGATGACCTACCCGCTCATCGGGAACACTGGCATCAACGACGAGGATGTCGAATCGCAGCGGCCCTGGTTGGCTGGATTTGTCATGCACGAGTACTCCTCCTTCCCGAGCAACTGGCGATCCCGGCGAACACTCGACGACTACCTCAAAGAGCACGATATCGTCGCCATCAGTGGTATCGACACACGGAAGTTGACACGCATCATCCGGACAACGGGTGCAATGCGCGGCATTGTCTCGACCGTCGAGTTTGATGATGCACGGCTCCTCGATCGTGCCCGTGCCATCCCGGGGATGGCAGGGAGCGACTTCGCAAAGGTCGTCACATGTCGTGAGCCGTTCCACTGGAAGGCCGGTGTAGAGGGGAGCGTACCACCGCTCCCTGCCATGAAGGGTGCGGCCGCCAGGCACCGTGTCGCTGTTGTCGACTACGGCGTGAAGTGGAACATCCTGAGGCGCCTCGCGGCCTACGGAAATGAATTGACGGTTTTCCCTGCGTTCACTCCCGCAGAGGAAGTGCTTGCGTCGCGGCCGGAGGGGATAATCCTCTCCAACGGACCGGGAGATCCCGCGGCAGTGTCATACGGCATCGAAGCAGTCAGGAGGTTCCTCGATAGCGGCCTTCCGCTTTTCGGCATCTGCCTCGGACACCAGCTCATGGCGCTCGCACTCGGTGGTGGGACCTACAAGCTGAAGTTCGGACATCGAGGGATCAATCATCCCGTGAAAAACCTTCTCACCGGTGCGGTCGAGGTGACGACGCAGAACCATGGCTTCGCCGTGGAGTGGAGCTCGATGGATGAGCGGAGCATTGAGTTGACACATGTGAACCTGAACGACGGGACGGTTGAAGGGTTCCGCCACCGTGAGCTCCCCGCGTTTTCGGTGCAGTACCACCCCGAGGCGTCCGCCGGCCCGCACGACAGCGACTACCTCTTCGCGCAGTTCTCCGCCATCATGGAGAAGCCCTGAAGTTCCAGATGAGCGCCTCGACCACGGACGGGTTCATTCCAGACCTTACCTCCATCCCAGCTATCAGCAGCGCGGGCAACATCTACGTTTGCTTAGATAACTTGTCCGGTAGGTGCCTTTTCAAAATCAGGTGAGAACCAAACAATATCCTGCTTGGAAGACGAAGTCCGAGGGGAAGTGCTCCAACATTGAGCGACGACCGTGCTCGGCTGTTGCTTTTCTCAAATCAACCGGGTAAATTTGTCAGCACACAAAACGTCTACCATTTTGCATCACCTCAGCAATCGCATCTCTCACCGAAGGCTGATCGATGAACGAGTCTGCGGAACCGTCGTTCCGCCAGAGCAAACGGGACTTCCTGAAGTACGTCCTCGGCGGAGGCCTCCTCGCTTGGATCACCGCCGTCGTCTATCCGATCCTTGCCTACCTGAAGCCGCCGAAACAGAGTGAAGCTAAAATCTCAAGCGTCAAGGCCGGCACCCTGAAGGACATCCCGAAAGACAGCGGTACCATTGTCCGCTTCGGGAACAAACCCGCCATCCTCATCCGTACCGCCCAGGGGAAGCTCCGTGCCTTTACGGCCACATGCACACACCTCGATTGCACTGTGCAGTACAGGAAGGACATGGGATTGATCTGGTGCGCCTGCCATAACGGGAAGTACGATCTCAACGGCCGCAACATTGCCGGACCGCCGCCGCGTCCGCTCACGGCGCTCAGGGTGATCGTTCATGGGGATGATATCTTCATCTCGAATCAACCATGATACCTTTCTGGAAGAGAGCCTACAACTGGATCGATGAACGGGTCGAGCTTGAGGGCCTTGTGCACTTCCTGGGGAAGAAGTACGTCCCGGTCCACAGGCATTCCCTTTGGTACTACTTCGGTGGTGTATCGCTCTTCCTCTTCATCATCCAGGTTGTCACCGGGATTCTCTTGTTGATGTACTACAAGGGAAGCGAGGAGCTCAGCTTTGAGAGCATCCAGTTCATCATGTCGAAGGTTCAGTTTGGCTGGCTCATCCGCTCCATCCATAGTTGGACAGCGAATCTGTTCATCCTCGCGGCGATGATACACATGTTCAGTGTCTTCTTCGAGAAGGCGTATCGCAAGCCGCGCGAGCTCACCTGGCTTACCGGGATGTTGATGTTCTTCCTTGCTCTTGGTTTCGGCTTCAGCGGCTACCTCCTACCTTGGAACGAGCTTTCGTTCTTCGCGACAAAGGTAGGGACGGATATCGCCGGTGTCATCCCCGTCATCGGGAAACTGGTCATGCCGTTCCTCCGCGGCGGCGATGAAGTGAGCGGCGCAACACTCTCCCGTTTCTTCGGGTTCCACGTTGCCGTCTTCCCCGGGATCTTCGCTGTCTTTCTCGGCATCCATCTTCTCCTCGTCCAGCGCCAGGGCATGAGCGAGCCTCTCGGCACCGCGAAGGAAGGCGGAGACGAATTCATGACCATGCCGTTCTTTCCGAATTTCCTTCTCCGCGACCTGCTGTTGTGGCTTATAGTCCTCAATCTCCTTGCGATCCTCGCAGTCTTCTTCCCGTGGGAACTCGGCCGGAAGGCCGATCCCTTTGCACCCGCCCCGGCCGGCATCAAGCCGGAATGGTACTTCCTCTTTGTCTTCCAAACTCTGAAGTACATCCCTGCGAAGCTGTGGGTGGTGGACGGCGAGGTGCTCGGCATTCTCCTCTTCGGCATTGCCGGACTCCTCTTGTTGCTCGTCCCGTTCTGGGACAGGAAGAGCTCGAGAGGCCAGGAGAACAGGTTCATCACCTACCTTGGGATCTTCATCGTCCTGTACATCATCGGTTTCACGATTCTCGGGTGGGTGGTGTGAGCAAACCCGTTCATCTCCTCAGTGCGCTGGTTTTCGCCGGCCTGCTCTTTGCGGGATCGCTGGGCGCAGCCGACCAGTGTCTCATTTGTCACACGGGGCAGGGGGACAAGCCTTCCGCGCTGTTCCGCCACGATGTCCATTTCCTGAAAGGCATTCCTTGCTCGGGCTGCCACGGTGGAAACCCAAACGCAGCCGAGGTGGAGCAGGCAATGAATCCGAAGGAGGGGTTCATCGGGGTCCCGAAGGGAGATAATGTGTCGAGAATGTGCGCAGCCTGTCACAGTGATTCGGCAAGGATGCGGAGGCTCGGCTCGAGCCTTCCAACAGACCAGCTGGAGTCACTCCAGTCGAGTGTACACGGCCGTCTTTCAATTTCCGGTTCAGAGCGTCTCGCACGTTGCACAACATGTCACGGCGCGCATGGGATTCGCCGCGTAAAGGATCCGTTGTCTCCAGTCTCTCCTCTGAACGTGGTCCGGACGTGTGCACATTGCCATTCGAATGCCGCGTTCATGAGGATGTATAATCCATCTCTCGCGGTCGATCAGGTCGAGAAATACCGGACGAGTGTCCATGGGACGCGTAACGCGAAGGGAGATGTGAAGGTTGCCGAGTGTGCGAGCTGCCACGGGAGTCACGACATACACTCCGCAAAAGACGTGAAATCAAGGGTTTACCCCACGAACATCCCGTCCACCTGTTCGACATGCCACGGTAATGCCGCATACATGGTGGAATACCACATCCCGACTGACCAGTTCGAGAAGTTCTCGAAGAGCGTCCACGGGGTTGCTCTCCTTCAGAAAGGGGATCTGGGAGCTCCGGCCTGCAATTCCTGCCACGGGAACCACGGCGCTGCGCCTCCCGGCATTGAGTCGGTCTCGAAAGTATGCGGCTCATGTCACGCCCTGAACGCTGACCTCTTCTCAGCAAGTCCTCACAAGAAGGTGTTCGACGAGGCAGACCTGCCCGAGTGCGAAACCTGTCACGGGAATCACGAGATCGTCGCGGCGACGGATAAGCTTCTTGGAGTGACTCCGGAGGCCGTTTGCAGCCAGTGCCACAGCCCGGAGGAGAACCCGCGGGGATACGCCGCCGCGCGGCTCATGCGGCAACTGACCGACAGTCTTCAATCGTCTGAGAAGCGTGCGGCTTCCCTCGTCAGTGAGGCGGAACAGAAGGGGATGGAAATCTCAGAGGCGAAATTCAAGCTCCGCGACGCGCGGCAGGCACGTATGCAGGCGCGCACGATGGTCCATGCGTTTGACCCGAAGAAGTTCGAGGAGGTGGCGGACAGAGGACTTGGTGTTGCCGGGGTTGTCCAGGTGGAGGCGCAACAATCTGTCGACGAATACTACTTCCGCAGGGTCGGACTTCTCGCGGCAACCCTCATCATCACGACGCTCGCCGTCTCCCTCTACCTTCTTATCCGGCGGATTGAAAGGAAGCAGCGCGCTTTGAATCACGTGGGGCGGCGGACGTGAGCAGCGGTCACCACGCGGGTGCCCTCCCATGTGGCCGGTTCAGGCGTCAGCCTCGGTTACTTCCTTCGGCCTGTAGATCGATCCGACGACGACACCTACGATCATTGACTCAATGAGTCCTGCTACCCCCCACGTTCCCATAATGACACCGTCAATTGAGAGCGTGCTCAAGTTCAGCAGCGTGCGGGGAAGGAAGATCAAAAGCCCAATCCACAACCCGTAAAGCAGCCCTTCGGCCGGCCCTGATCCTCCCCGGTATCCCCTGGTATAGATATAGGGAAAGAGCATGGCGAAGATCAGATACCCAATCCACATCAGCCATGCCCGCGAACGCATGACCGGTTCGGGAAGCCAGTGCGACCCGAGCTCGGCGTAGCGTGATACGAGAAGGACGCCGTGGACAAGGACTTCCATTGTCGTAAGTAGGATGTAGGAGACAATCGTCGCTACAACCCATCCACCGAAGGACCAGCGCCATTTCATCGATCTGCCTCCATTTATCGGAAGGTGCAAAGAAAGAGGCACGGGAAGTTCCCTTGCCGTGCCTTACGATGTGACAGTGTCCTCTTTCTCTTCACCTTCTCTTAGAGTGTTGATCATCAGCCCCTTCCCCGACGGTCCACGCATCACGAGCATCCGCTCGTTGCGCCGCAGTTCAAGCACTTGTAGCAGCTTCCGGACCGGACCATGATGGATCCGCACTCCGAGCAGGGGGGTGCATCGGCCTGCTGGCGGAAGATGCGCTTCTCTTCACGTTCGCGCTGGAGGTCTGAGGCCGTGCCCGCCGCATCACCAATCCGCCGTACCGCTTCACTCTCGAGCGGAATCTTCTCGAGCATCGGAGCAATCGTTGTCGTCTCCGCAGTCGTCGTCGTCGGCTGTTCGTCCTGAGGAAGGAACTTCATTGCAAGCCAGCGGAAGATATAGTCGCAGACCGATTTCGCGATCGGGATTCTCTCGTTGTTCGTGAATCCCGATGGTTCGAATCGCATGTGGCTGAACTTGTCGACCAGGACCTTGAGGGGCACGCCGTACTGGAGTGCAAGCGACACCGCCGTTGCAAACCCGTCCATGAGTCCGGAGATTATCGACCCTTCCTTCGACATTGTGATGAAGAGCTCTCCCGGCTTCCCATCGTCGTACATGCCGACTGTGATATACCCTTCGTGGCCGGCGATGCTGAACTTGTGTGTGATCGCCCGCCGCTCATTCGGAAGCCGATGCCGGTAGGGCTTCCAGACAGGCTTCTTCTCCTCGAGGCTTGTGCTGACCGGCTGCGTCCGCTTGCTCCCGTCGCGGTAGACGGCGATCGCCTTCAGCCCGAGCTTCCACGCCTCAATATAGGCCTGCATGATATCATCGGGCGTCGCCTCGCTCGGGAGGTTAATGGTCTTCGAGATTGCGCCGGAGAGGAACGGTTGCGAGGCGGCCATCATCTTGATGTGCCCCATGTAGTGGATGGAGCGGGTCCCGTTCACGGGCTTGAAGGCGCAGTCGAAGACCGGGAGATCTGTCTCCCGCAGTCCCGGCGCTCCTTCGATGGTGTCGTTCTTGTCGATGTAGCCAAGGATCTGGCCGATCTCATCGTCGTTGTAGCCGAGCCGCCGCAGGGCGAGGGGAATGGTGCCGTTGGCGATCTTCATCATCCCGCCGCCGACGAGCTTCTTGTACTTTACGATTGCGATATCGGGTTCAATCCCCGTCGTGTCGCAGTCCATCATGAAACCGATGGTCCCGGTCGGTGCGAGGAGTGTCGTCTGTGCGTTCCGGAATCCGTGTTCCTTCCCGAGCGTGTAAGCGCTGTTCCACGCCTCGCGTGCGGCTGTGAGGAGCTCGCCTGGAACGTAGTGGTCACCGATCCTCTCGATGTGGAGCCAGTGTTTCTGGATTACGTTGAGCATCGGCTCGCGGTTCTGCTCAAATGCCGGGAACGTCCCGACAGCCTCCGCGATGAGCGCCGACTCGAGGTACGCCTCGCCCCCCATGAGGGCGGTCACCGCGGCGGTATAGGCCCGCCCCTCGTTGCTGTCGTAGGGGAGGCCGCGTGCCATGAGAAGAGCGCCGAGGTTGGCGTACCCGAGTCCAAGAGCCCGGAAGTCGTGGCTGTTTCGCGCGATGGCCGGGGTCGGATAGCTCGAGTTGTCGACGATAATCTCCATTGCCGTGATGAGGATGTCGACCGCATGCCTGAAACGTTCGATGTCGAGCTCTCCGTCCTCCCGGCGGAACTTCATCAGGTTCACTGACGAGAGGTTGCACGCCGAATCGTCGATGAACATATACTCGCTACACGGATTCGAGGCGTTGATCGGCGCGGAGTTTGGGCAGGTGTGCCAGTTGTTGACTGTCGTGTGGTACTGCATCCCCGGGTCGCCGCACACCCATGCCGAGTCGGCGATCTCCTTGAGGAGGTCGCGCGCCCGGAACGTGCCGACGGCTTTGCCGCCGAGAACCGCGTGCGTGTGCCACTCCTTGTCCGAGAGCGCCGCCCACATGAAGTCGTCTGTCACACGTACGGAGTGGTTGGCATTCTGAAAGGCGATGGAGTCGTACGCGCCGCCGGGGACGTTGAAGCCGCCGTCGTAGCCGGCGTCGATGAGCGCCCACGCCTTCTTCTCTTCGTACGCCTTGCACCGGATGAATTCCAAGATATCGGGGTGATCAATGTTGAGGATCACCATCTTTGCCGCGCGACGTGTCTTACCGCCGGACTTGATGACTCCGGCGAAAGCATCAAAGCCGCGCATGAAGGAGACCGGTCCCGATGGCGTCCCGCCGCCGGAGAGGGCCTCGCGTGAGGAGCGGAGAGTGGAGAGGTTGCTCCCGGTGCCCGAGCCGAACTTGAAGAGAAGCCCTTCGGTCTTCGCCAGCCCTAGGATCGACTCCATCGTATCCTTGACGGAGTTGATGAAGCACGCCGAGCACTGCGGCTTCGGCTCAACGCCGACGTTGAACCAAACCGGGCTGTTGAACGAGGCGTACTGGTTCACGAGGAGGTACGTGAGCTCCGCGTAGAACGCCGCGGCGTCCTGCTCGCTTGCGAAATACCGGTCCTTGGTTCCCCAGTCCGTGATCGTCCGCGCCACCCGGTCGACTACCTGCTTGACGCTCCGTTCGCGTTCGGGGCTGCCGGCTTTTCCGTGGAAGTATTTCGACGCGACGACGTTCGTTGCCGTCGCGGACCAGAAATCGGGGAACTCTGCATCCTTCTGCTCAAATACGACTTCCCCCTTCTCGCTCCTGATCAACGCGGTGCGCTGCTCCCACGTGATCTCATCGAACGGATGGACGCCCGGCCTGGAGAAGCGCCGCTCAATCGACAATCCGCCGCCCGTGCGATCGCGTCTTTGTGGTTTCTTTGTGGCTGTAGTGAAGGAAGGGTCGTCAGCGAAGAGAGTGGGAGTATTTTTCACCGCCATAGAAACTCTCCTTGCGAAGAATGTATGCCACATGGCCCGGAAAGCCTGGCACGCCGGGCCAGCGCTGTTCAATGTAATTGGACGAAGCTGTCAATACTATGGGAGGTTCCGTCTCCCGCACCGAACAGATTCTACTCCGTTCGCCCACCGCCGCAAAAGGCGCGCTGACCAATATAGCAACGGCAAGAGTTTATGTCAAGGGGGATTTCTTGATTTTCCTTGACTGTAAACCCTGACATTTCCAATGGGTGTTAATAGGGGACACAAATCCGTGGTCATTCTGTCTTTTCGGTACTCCAAACGATCATTTTGACAATCAACCCTGTGACGGCAGCTCCGTCCGGCTTCTCCTGAAGCAGAGGTACACTGGCAGCCCGGTTGCGATCAGGAAGGCCGCGGCCAGCACGCCGCCGGCCGAATACGCCAGGAACGTCCCGTAGGCAAGATACAATTGAGAGCCGATCGCGAGCAACGCCATCAGAGCCCAGGCGGGGGAGCGGTAGGTTGGCGCGTAATCGGGTTTCTTTCGAAGCCAAAAGATGGCGAAATAAACGAGGGCGTTCTGAAGGACATATGAGAGAGTGAAGTAGCCGAGCAGCGACTCAAGGCCTCCGATGAGGACCATGATAATCGCGAGCCCGGACTGGATCATGATTGCGTAGTCAGGGGTGCTGTGCTTCGGGTGGATGTGTGCAAACGGCTTGAAGAAGAGCCCGTCTCGTGCGATGGCGTACTCAATCCTCGGCTGCATCATGATGCAGGCGTTGATTGCGCCGATCATGGAAATGAAAGCGGCGATCGCGAGGAACGTCGCCGCGAATGATGCGAAGGCGGGGAGATAGACGAACGGATTGACGAAGGAGCCGGAGGCGGAGACGAGCTCATGATGTGGGACGATTGTCGACGTCGCCAGCGAGATCAGCGTGTAGGCTGTCACGACGCCGATGACGGAGCCGATGAGCGCGCGCGGGAGCGTCCTTTCCGGGTTTTTCACCTCGCCTGCCATGTAGAGGAGGTTCGGGAAGCCTGCGTACGACCAGACCGTCGCTGCGACCGCGCCGCCGAGTATTCCCGGGAGTGTCGAGGCAGAGATGACCGCGGCCGGCGCGGAGAAAAGATGCCCGGACTTCAGAAAGAAGAATCCGGCGCCGATGAGGAGGATCAGCGGCGCGAGCTTTGCGACGGTCAGAACGACCTGAAGGTTTCCTCCCTGGCGGACATCGCGGTAGTGCGGGACGGCAAGAATGACGATGAGTCCGGAGGCAAAAAGCCTGCTGAAGATGGGGTCGTTCATGGCAGGCCAGAAGACGGCGAGCGACGACGCGGCGCTCATGGCGATGATGGTGATGGAAGGAGTGTCGCTCGTGAGGAAGGCGATCCACACATAGAGGAACGCGAGCGACGGGCTTCCCGCCTTTTTCAGGTAGAGGTACCCGAACCCTTGGTCGGGGTAGGCGGTCGCCATCTCCGTGATGATGAAGATCTGCGGGATCCAGATGAGTCCGCCGATGAGCCACGCGAGCGCAGCGAAGGCCGGACTTCCGGCGGTGCGGGCAACAATGGGGAGGTTGATGAAAACGCCCGATCCGATAACCGACCCGATGATAAGCGCGACGGCATGTCCTAATCCAAGCTTGCGTGTGAGTTCAGGCACAGAAGTCCTTTCGAGTTTTCTCTGATCCGACCCGGCGGAGTCGGTAAATTGAAAAAAGAGTCTCGCTTCGCTCCGCCTTCCTCGCAATGACATAGCGGGGGAAAGACAGCCTATTCCGTCAGGCTCCCTCTCTGAATGTCCGCGATTCGCTCCGACGTGCGCAACCACTCCTCGTATGCCTCGTCAAGCCGCTCCTTCACTTCTTCGTACTCTATCAACATCGCCTTTGCTTCGTCGCCGTCGCGGTAAAGCGCCGGGTCTCCCATCCTAGCCTCAAGCCTCGACTTTCCCGCTTCGAGGCCCTCGATCTCTTTCTCAAGCGCCTCGACTTTCTTTCGCAGAGGCAGCGTCTTCCGGTAGATTTCCTGTCTGCGCTCCGCCTCCGTCCGCTTTCTCTCCCTGTCGCTGAGCTGTCTCTCGGCATGATTGAAGGAAGACCGCGAGGCCTCAGCCTCCGCCGGATGCGCCGCCGCCTCCAGCTCCCGCTCCTCCTTTTTCCGGTGCAGGTAGTCGCTCACGTTCCCGAGATACATCTTCACGCCGGCGTGTGCCACCTCGGCGACCTTGTTCACGATGGGGTCAAGGAATGCGCGGTCATGCGAGACAATCACGTAGGTCCCCTCGTAATCATGGAGCGCCTCCTGCAGGACCGTTTTCGACCGCATGTCGAGATGGTTAGTCGGCTCGTCCATCACGAGGAAGTTCGCCGGCTGCAGGAGCATTTTCACAAGAGCGAGTCGGCTCTTCTCGCCTCCCGAAAGGACCGATACCTTTTTGAAAACATCATCCCCGTGAAAGAGGAACGAGCCGAGAAGCGTCCGGAGCTTTGTGCGGATTTCGCCCGCCGCCACGTCGTCGACCGTCTGGAGAACGTCCTTTGAAAGGTCAAGCTCCTCTGCCTGGTGCTGCGCGAAATAGGAGAGGACGACGTTGTGGCCGAGTACCCGCTCGCCGATGTTGAACGGCTCCACGCCCGCGAGAATGCGGGCGAGGGTCGATTTCCCTGCCCCGTTCACACCCACTATCGCGATATGGTCCCTGCGCTCAATGGAATAGGTCAACCCACGAAAGACCATGTCGTCACCGTACGACTTGTCGAGGTCCTTGAGTTCAACGACGACTCGTCCACTCGGCGGCGGAGATGGAAACTCAAAGTGGATCTCCTCTTCTTGGTCTTCAATCTCGATGAGCTCCATCTTCTCGAGCTGCTTGATGCGGCTCTGGACCTGACGCGCCTTGGTTGCCTTGTATCGGAATCGTTCGATGAACTGGCGTGTCTGCTTGATTTGCTGCTGCTGGTTGTTGTAGACGTTGAGCAGGAGCTCTCGCCGAAACGCCCGTTCTTTCTCATAGAACGAGTAGTTCCCGACGTATTCTTCAATTTTGCCGATGCTCAGGGCGAGCGTTTTCTTCGTAAGGCCGTCGAGAAACGCACGGTCGTGAGAGACGAGGATGACCGCGCCGTTGTACGATGCGAGGTATTCTTCGAGCCACTGGAGGGATTCGATGTCGAGGTGGTTTGTCGGCTCGTCGAGGAGGAGGATGGAAGGCTCTTTAAGGAGCAGCTTCGCCAGTTCGATGCGCATCTGCCATCCGCCGCTGAACTCTTCGGTCCTGCGCTCAAGGTCACCCATCGAGAAACCGAGTCCGAGGAGGACGCGCTCAATTTTCGACTTCATCCGGAACGCGTCGAGGTCCTCAAGCTGGTGCTGGAGCTCGCCGAACACGTCGAGCGTCTCCATGTACTCGGCAGCAGAGGGGTCGAGCCGACTGAGATTGTCCTGCGCCTCGCGGAGCTTGTCCTGCACCGTGAGGATATCCTCGAACGCAGACTCAACCTCATCATAGAGTGTCCTTCCCTGCGCGGTGACCCCGTCCTGGGGCAGGTACCCGACGGTCACGTAGCGCGCCTTGAGAACCTCGCCTGTATCGGGAGTGACCAGTCCTGCGATGATCTTCAGGAGCGTTGACTTCCCCGCGCCGTTGGAGCCCACGAGCCCGATTCGGCCGTGCGGCCCGACCATGAAAGAGAGGTCCTCGAAGAGGATTCTTCCGCCGAACTGTATAGAAGCGTGAAGGAGGGAGAGCATACTCTGTGAATGACTCCGTGAGTCTCAGAAGATAACGGAGAACTTGGTCGATGAAGTTTAAGAAGAGTCTCTCGTTTTCCGATCAAGACCTGTCGGCCTGCGGAAGCTAGAGCCACTTGAGCCTAGAACAACACAATATACGCATTTCCTTTTATGGAATAGATAAGAAGCGTCGATCTCCTTCTGGGCGCTGCCGGTTGACAAATCCGCAGCGCGGATGTAACTTCAGAGTGGAGGAAGCATGAAGCCCTTCGGATCATTTCTTGTCACCGCTGTTCTATTCGCCGCCCTCCCCAGCATTCCTCTTGATTGTCTGACTTCTTTCTTGTACTTTGACTTTGGCGCATCCCTCCGGTTCTCATTTGTTATTGGTTTCCGGATTCCCGGGAAGAGGTGCGCCTCTTTTGCGTTATGTAAATCCCCGACTTCCATCCCCGGAGGCACCATGAAATCCGTTCGCCGGAACATTCTGCTTGTTGTGTGCGCCGCGCTTCTCACCCTGTGGCCCGCTGCGTCGCAGGTGTTGCAGAGCCCCGAACAATTCCTCGGCTTCAGAGTCGGCGCGGATTACAAGCTCGCCGACTACGAGACAATCCAGAAGTACTTCAAACACCTCGCAGCGAACAGCGGGCGCCTTCTCTATGAGCCGGCCGGGAAGACGGTGCAGGGGCGCGAGATGTTTTCGGCAGTGATCAGCTCCGAGGAGAACATACGGAACCTGGAGAAGATCCGTGAGACTGTGCGGAAGCTCTCGGACCCGCGCACGCTCACCGATGAAGATGCGCGCCGGCTCACGAAGGAAGGGAAGATCATTGTCCTCGTGACGTGCAACATCCATTCCACGGAGATCGCCTCTTCCCAGATGTCGATGGAGCTGGCCTATGACCTCGTAACACGCCAGGGGCGGGCGGAGACACTCGACGCACTCCGCGATGTGGTCTTCCTCCTTATGCCGTCGATCAATCCGGACGGAACGACCATGGTCGTAAACTGGTACAATAAGTATCTGAACACAGAATACGACGGCAGCAGCATGCCGTACCTCTACCATGTGTATGCCGGGCACGACGACAACCGAGACTGGTTCATGTTCAACCTGCCGGAGACAAGGGGTGTCGTTGACGTCGCGTATCACAAATGGTTCCCGCAGATCTGGCTGGACGAACATCAGATGGGGAGCAACGGCGCGCGGCTGTTTGTCGTGCCGTACCAGGACCCGATCAACCCGAACGTGAACACGATGATCTGGCGCTGGCAAAAAGCTATCGGCGCCCTCACGTCGTTGAGCCTTGAGAAGCAGGGACTCACCGGCGTCATCGACCAGGCCATGTTCGATGGTTGGTGGGAAGGCTCGGCGAGCGATTGCGGCATGTGGCACAACCAGATCTCCCTCCTCTCGGAGATGGCGAGCTGCAACGTAGCGAGCCCGGTCTACATCGATCCATCGGAGGTAAAAGCCACGTCCGGGATCACGACCTATGACAAGCGCTCGAACTACCCGAGTCCATGGCGCGGAGGATGGTGGCGGCTGAGGGATATTGTCGATTATGAACTCGCACTGACGAACACGCTCCTTGAGACGGCCGGGCGGTATCGCGAGGAGCTTCTCTACAACTACTATCTTATGGGGAAGGCGGCAGTTGAGAAGGGGAAGACGGAGAAGCCGTTTGCGTATGTCATCCCGCGCGACCAGAACGACCCCGGGACGACCGCGAAGATGATTGAGATCCTCCAGATGGGAGGCGTGGAGGTCCAATTCAGCGACAAACCGGTCACGGTTGGCGCGATGACCTACCCTGCGGGAAGTTACCTCATCTATCTTGCCCAGCCGAACGGGCGCTATGCGAAGGATTTGTTCGACGAACAGCACTACCCGGACCTGCGACAAACCCGGAAGGATTCGCCGATCCGTCCCTACGATGTGGCCGGATGGACGCTCCCCTACTTGATGGGTGTGCAGTTCTTCACGGTGGACGATCAGTTCACTGCGGAGACACGATTGTTGACGGACGCCAACAGGCCTGCCGGGAGTGTCGCGACGGGACCGGGCAAGTACTTCGCAATAAAAGCCGGGCCCAATGCCAACAGCACACTCATAAACCGGCTCCAGAGAGAGCATGTACAGGTCTTCTGGAACACGAAACCCCTCACGCAGGACGCGAAGACCTATCCGCCCGGCTCTGTGTTTGTGCCGGTGGAAGATGCCGCGCAGAAGATACTGAGCATGGCCGCGAATGATCTCGGCCTCACGATTGATCCCCTTTCCGATGTCGATGTCTCGTCGCTTCGCGAGCTGAAGAAAGTCCGTGTCGGATTGTACAAGTCGTACTCGGCCACGGCGGATGAGGGATGGACGCGGCTTCTTCTTGAGAACTACGGCTTTGACGTCATCTCAATGGTAAACAAGGATTTCAAGAACAAGAAGCTGAAGGATGCCGTCGATGTGATCATCTTCCCCGAGCAAAGCGCCGATGTCATCAAGACGGGAAAAGGAACCGGGGAGTATGCGCGGTTCAGCCGTCCGAAGCCCCCGGAGTTCGAAGGCGGGATTGAGAAAGAGGGGGTCGAGAACCTGAAGAAGTTCGTCGAGCAAGACGGCGGATGTGTGATTGCGCTCGGCGAGGCGTGCAACTTCGCCATCGAAGACCTCGGACTGCGGGTGACGAACACGCTCAAGAGCGTGAAGTCCGACGACTTCTTCTGTCCGGGGTCCATCCTCAGAATTTCCGTCGACAATACGAACCCCATCGGTTACGGGATGGAAGCGGAGGCCAGCGGGTACCTGAGCTCGAACATCGCTTTCTCGACATCGGTACCGTTCGGCGAATTTGATCGGAGCGTCGTTGTCCGCTATCCCGCGTCAGATTTGTTGAAGTCCGGCTTCCTCATCGGTGAAGACTATCTCTTCCAGCGCCCGGCGATCGTCGACGTGAAGCAGAAGAAAGGACATGTCGTCCTCATGGGGATCAACGTGCAGGACCGGCACTGGACATTCGGGACGTTCAAATTACTCTTCAATGCGATTCAGGCGGCAGGGATGTTGCCTCTAGAGCAAGTAAGGAACATCAGGCAACAGATTCTCAACTGAGCTGCGAAATGGACAATCTCATTTTCCTCGACAACGGGGCCACATCGTTCCCGAAACCCGAGGAAGTCTATCAATTCATGGATCATTTCTACCGGAGCTTCGGCGTCAACCCAGGCCGATCCGGATACGACCTTTGCATCGAAGCAGGGGAGATGGTGGAGTCGACGCGGAAGATGCTGGCCAACTTCTTCGGCGGCAGGGACCCGAACCGGCTCACCTTCTCCTACAACTCGACCGACGCGCTGAACATGGCGATCTTCGGGATGCTGAAACCGGGAGACTGCGCCATCACGACGACGCTCGAGCACAACTCGGTGCTCCGGCCGCTGTATCATCTCAGTGAGGATTCGGACGTGGAAGTCGACTATGTTCCGTTCGATGGGAAGGGGTTTGTGGATCCCGACGAGATCAAGAGGAGGTTCAAGAAGAACACGCGCCTTGTGGTGGTGAACCACGCCTCGAATGTCATCGGCACCGTTCAGCCGGTCGGAGAGATCGGGAAGTACTGCCGGGAGGCCGGGATCCCGTTCCTCATCGACGCCTCACAGTCCGCGGGGAAGGTCCCGATCAACATGGAGGAGATGAACATTGACGTGGTCGCCTTCACCGGTCACAAATCGCTCCTCGGACCGACTGGCATTGGCGGACTCTGCGTGCGGGATGGCGTCGATATCCGGATCACGCGCGCGGGAGGAACCGGCGTGCGCTCCGCACAGCGCCGGCATCTTGAAGAGTATCCGTACAGGCTCGAGTACGGAACGGGGAACATCCTCGGGATCGCCGGACTCCATGCGGGCGTGAAATGGGTCGAGGCGAAGGGCGTTCGGGCGATCCACGAGCGGGAGATGAAGCTTACCACGATGCTGAGGGACGGTCTGAAGAACATCGCCGGCGTCACGCTCTACTGTCAGGACGACCTCACGGACCACATCAGCGTGCTGCTCTTCAACGTCGAGGGGTATGAGGCAGCGGACACCGGCACGTTCCTTGATGTGGACTTCAATATTGCGTGCCGGACCGGACTCCACTGCGCGCCGCTCGTCCATGAGCAGCTCGGGACCGCGAAGATCCATGGAGCCGTTCGGTTCGGCATCGGTCCGTTCAACACCGAGGAGCACATCCGGAAGGCGATCGAGGCGGTGAGGATCATCGCGGCGAAGAGGAGGAACTGAAGAAAGATCGCAAACAAAGGGAATGTGCGAACACCACGGAATGTTTTCAAAATGAAACTGAGAAAGAACCCGCCTGAGTATTAAACCGCGGATTCACAATATTGTTGTAAATTGATCCGAACGTGTATGTCACTCCAACGAAGGAGAAGTAGCGGTATCCTGTTTCAAGCTGTCGACGCTGGAGAAGGATTTCTTCAGGAGTGGCACCTCGTTTGGGTAGAGACAGCTGGTCGTGAATCATTGAGACAAATCCACCTAAACTGACTGAAAGTCCCTCAAATAACTTGAGCGTCATCGAGCCTGACAGGGTAAGATTATTTCTCCTGAAATCGTAGAAATAGTGAGCCCCCGCGAGCGCTGTACTCACTGAACCCCAGGGTTGCTTGAGAATGAGTGTGAGGGAGAGCGATTCACCTGGCAACGCTTGCTCTAATTTGTCATAGATTGTTTCCTCATAGTACCAGTAATGCTCGTAGTTAAGTCGGTAGAGGAACGTAAGTTGCTTTAAGGTTGATGCTGAATAGGGGAAAACGTCATATTCAATCGCGGGAGCAACCCTTGGTGAGAATTTAACGTTTTGATAGGTTGAAGTGTAGGCTGAAGCAAATCCTCCAATTGACCAATGTTCACTGAGGCTCCATACCGACATTGCGTAAAATCCCTGGCCTCGAGAAATGCTCACGACTTTCTGGTCACCAATCGTAAAGTTGCTCTCGTTGTAGAACGCATTTGTTGAGAGGGAGATTTTCACATCAGCTGTTACTCGATCTGCAGAGATCGAACCGCTAACCGTTCTGAAGGTCTGAGACTTTTGTCCATTGATGTAACCGTGCAAACTCAAGCTGAACACCCAGTAGTTCCATGTGTCCTTCACTGCCGCTGGCTGGGATGGCTCCTTGAATGAAACCGAAATATATTCGGCAAGGGGTGTTTTTGCTGTGTAGCGCACGAGCCCCAGTTTCAAAGTTCTTACGAACTCTTTCCGAATATCGTCTTCCGTCGCTGATTTCGTTGTGGCAAACCTCAGGGTATCATTCATTCCCTGGAACTCATGCTGCCCGATGAAAACAAGTGTATATTCCTTGCCTCCGCTCCCCGTGGTTTGTGACGTAATTAAAATGTGGATTTGTGCTTCCAGTCTATCTCGAACATAATTGGTAAATGCAACCTGAGTTCGTATGTAATCAAGGTCGCAGTCGGTGCAGTCGACGAAGATTTTTGGGGCGCTTTTCATGAGTGCTTCTGAGCTGTCGGATTGTGTTTGCGAAAGAGAGTCGGCAGAGAAAAGAAGGAACAGAACAGTTGCGATGAAACCTATAAGTTGTTTCATAAAATCTCTCTCCTTTCTGTGAGTGAGCTGAAGTGATTATGATAATAGGATACGATTTCCTCTGATGATTATCCATTACTTAATGCAACGTCAATAAGTGTCAGGCTACTCTGCTGTCTTGGTTCAGCGGAAAATGGACTTTGTGGGGTAGCATTCATAGTATAGAAAGATTTTATTTACTGATGTTACGCAAAGATGGGTTTTGAAGCCCAG
>PEWR01000043.1 GCA_002779395.1 Ignavibacteriales bacterium CG07_land_8_20_14_0_80_59_12 | reverse complement strand
GCTTGAGCTTGCGGGTTCTAAATCGGAGACAAGGTCGTCGGCCGGGATTGACTTTCTGCGTATGAGTTAGTAGCTTTATAATCATTTCATGCGAACTCGCTTTTCTCGGCAACACATCGCATTCTGCGGCCCGGCGTCACCGATCAGCTTCATTCGTCGTGTCCACACGGATGAGGCTCTTTTTCTTTTGACCCCCTCGGTCCGCAGGTCAGGGACTCACAACAGGGGATGGCTTCATGCCTCCGATTCCTCAAATTGAATGGACGTTCCAGCTCCGCTTCCTCGTTGCCCTTGCTCTCGGGTTCCTCATCGGCCTCGAGCGTGAAAGCACAAAAGTCGAGCACGACCGCCTCCCCGTCGGCGGTATCCGCACGCTTCCGCTCATCAGCATGTACGGATTCGGATGCGCGTGGCTCTACCAGATCGGCGCCGTCGCCATGTTCCCGGTCGGGCTTGCCTCGATCATCGCGCTCACCACGGTCGGCTATTTCGCCAAAACGAAGGAAGGGCGGTTTGGCGCGACGAGCGAAGTCTCCGTTCTCATCACATTCCTCATCGGGGCGATGTCCCTGCTCGTTGATGTCTGGATCGCCATGGCAATCGGCGTCATCGCGACGATGCTTCTCTCCGAGAAGGCAAAGCTCGAGACCTACGTCGAGAGCCTTGACCGGGTAGGCTTCCTCGCGACATTGAGATTTCTCCTCGTGACAGTCATCATCCTCCCGGTCCTTCCCAATCAGGAGTACACGCAGTTCAAGCTCAACCCGACGAGGATCTGGGAGATCGTCATCATGGTCTCGACGATTGGCTTCGTGGGGTATCTTCTCTCGAAGAAGTTTGGACACAGCATGGGGCTGTGGCTCTCGGGCCTTCTCGGCGGCATTGTCTCGAGCACCGCGGTGAGCATATCAGCTGGGAGGATCGCCAGGAAGAGCCCCGAGAGGTCTTCAAGCGCCCTGCAGGCATCGACGCTCGGAAGCAGTGTCATGTACATTCGGATTCTCATTCTCCTCTGGGCGGTGAATCCCACAATCGTCAACTACCTTTGGTGGAAGCTCCTCATCCTCGCTGCTGTGGGTATCGTCCTCTCGCTCCGTCTCCCCGGAGGGAACAGGGGCTCAAACGGCTCAGAGGTGCCGGATCTCCACAACCCGTTCGAAATCATGCCTGCGGTCTGGTTCGCCGCACTGTTCGTCATCCTCTCAGTCATCACAAGCATTGTAAAACAATCCGCCGGCGATACCGGTGTCTTCGCCCTTTCCGCTGTTGTCGGCGTCACGGATATCGATCCCTTTATTCTTTCCCTCGCACAGAGATCCACTGACGGCCTGAGGATCGCGGCCTCCGCCATCATCATCGCCATGCTAAGCAATACCATCGCAAAGGGGGTCTACTTCAGCGTGCTCGCACCCGCTGTTCGGAAGGGGACCGTCGCACGGTACGGGATCTGGGCACTGGCGCACATTCCGCTTGTGCTGATCCCTTGAGCAGGGGGATCCAGGGGCACTCTGTGGAGGCGCGGGTTGTTGACTTGTTTTCGCTTTGATTTGTACGTATACTCAATATGGGACGGACCGGCGCCGTGCGACAGTCGATCCACAGTCACCCCAAGGGGGTGTCGGGCCGTTCCTGGAAGTAGCAGGGAAAGGAATCCAGATGAGGATCTACGTGGGGAACCTGTCGCGGGACGTCAGCGACGACGAGCTACGCCAGGCCTTCGAGGGCTACGGAAAAGTTGACTCTGCGGCCGTCATCAAGGACAAGTTCAGCCACGAGTCAAGAGGCTTCGGCTTTGTGGAGATGCCGGACAATTCAGAGGGTCAGGCTGCAATCACTGGCTTGAACGGCAAGGAACTGAAGGGACGCCAGTTGACCATCAACGAAGCTAGGCCCCGAGCCGAAGGCGAACGCGGCGGCCGACGCGGCGGGGGCCCCCCTCGTCCGAGATAACTGACCCGCCCTCGTATCACAAGCAGGAGGTCCACACTCCTCACTCAATGAGAAGAGGGTGAGTGTGTGTGTCTGCGTGCTTGGTTCTATCAGCTGACCTCCCGGCGCGATTTGCCGCAAGGCCCTCCGATGTACCAACGTTGTCTCCCGTTTCTGAGCGTCGTGCTTCTCTCGCTGGTTCTCTCAGGTTGTTCGACAAGAGAGGCGGTAGGGAAGTCGCCATCTGCTCCGTCTCAACGCACACCGTCGAGACGGGCCTGGGGACAATGGTGATCGTGCAGTTTGGTATCTTCAGGCCGATGCCGCAACGTGAAGCGGAGAAGCCGGGGTCATAGACACTCGCCGGCCGGTGCGGCGCCCGACTCATTCCGCTACGATCCGCGCGGCCCGTCACCGACTGTCGTGGGCTCACGGTTCAACCCGTTCGACCGGACATTCGCGCTCGGGCCGAGGAAGCTGTGCCGGTGTTATGCCGACCTTCCGTGGGAAGCGAACCGATTGGTGCTCAGCACAGGGTCATTTTCGATTCATCGTAATCACTTGAAGTGAAGGCGGAGTTCTTCATGGCACACATTCTGAGAAGGGAGAGGGTCCTCTCTACCGCGGCCTTGTTCAGTGCTCTTGTCGCACTTGCTCCTCTTACGGCCCCCGCAGTAGCGGGAGGCAAGGTCTACCTCGTCCTCGGATCGGATACCGCCATCTGGGATGGGCTCGACTGGGGACGGTACCATTGCCATTACGATGTGTCGCTCTACGCCGACGCGACACGAAATGCTTCCAAAGTAATGGCGGAGACGTTCCGTCAGCAGTTCAAGGATTCCTTCGGCAACCCCCTCAAGCTCACGTGGTGGATGATGGCCGGGAACGTGTACCGGTACGCCGACAACACAAACATCCCCGTCCCGAACGTAATGACTCTTCACCTGATGAAGGAATACCACGGTGACGCGATACGCCGCTGGGGGGATGAGTTGACGTTCCACTACCACCCCAATGCGCGGAGCGACGAGAACGGCGATGGGGTCTACTACTGGAACCAGGTTCACGACAACAACTTCAACAAGGTCCGGGACGATTTCGACTTCACGCTCGCGCAGTTCCTTCTCGAGGAGGAGACCTTCCCGGTTTCCTTCCGCAGCGGCTGCCACTACATGGACAACGTGTGGCAGCAGTACCTCGACTCGCTCCTCCTCTACAATATGGACAACGACTGGCCCGCCAAACGGCTCACCAGCCCGGAGCCGGTTCTCAATATCTATGATTGGTCGAAGGCCTCCAGTGAGTTCGTTCCCTTCCATCCATCAGCAGAGAACTACCAGCTCCCGGGGAACCTGCGGGGATGGAACCTGAGGTCGAAGCACATCGGCAGCGTGACCCAGGCCATGATGGACTCGATCTTCGCGAAGGCGGGTAGGGGAGTCGACCAGGTCGCCTGCCTCTGGGGCCACCTGCCGGAAGAAGATTTCCTCACCAACCTGCAGAAAATGGATTCGATCGCCCACCGGTCGGCAGGGAAGTACACGAATGTCACTTTCCGGTACTGCACTGCCGTGGAGGCGATGCAGCTCTGGCGGGGCACGGCAGATACCACGGCGCCGGTAGTAGAGATGGCGGAACTCCGCATCGGGGACCGCGTTTCTTTCACGATCCGGACCAACGAGCCGATCTTCCAGCCCCGTCCGTTCGTCGCCGTCAAAGACCGTTACGAACGCTTCACCGTTGTCCCGTGTCGCCTGATCGGCGAAAACGAATGGACGACGGAAATGGATTTCCCCGCCGGACTGATCGCAAAGGCCGGATGCGCTCTCACCGACACTGCAGGGAACCTGGGCATGCGGATCATCCCCTACCTCCCCGACGACGCCTTCATCGACAACGGGGACCCTCAGTACCGCGAGGAATCAGGAACATGGACAACGACCCGGTCGAGTGCGTGGGGGAACGACGCGCGCCTTGCAACTCTTTCGGAGAACGATACGGCACGCGTGTCGTGGCGCCCGACCATCAGCCAATCCGGGTTGTACAATGTGTTCGTGCAGATCCCTGGCGTTACTAAGCCGCCCCGGTCCGTCGGGTTCTGGATCCTGAGCGGGAGCCGCACCATCGACTCCGTAAGGTTCGACGATCCGCTTCCCGCGGCAAGCTGGGTGTACCTGGCGACGGTCCAGCTCGACCATCAAGCGTCGAACATGATCGAGATGTCGTGCGCCGGGAAGGGCCAGGCAGGAACGGTGCTGGCGGCGGATGTCCTGAAGATCTCGCCGCTCATCCGTGACCGGGAGCTCAGCGTCTCAAACGAGTTCATCAATTTCGGCGAGATTGCCGAGGGGGATTCGGCGTCACAGGTGCTCACCCTGA
>PEWR01000102.1 GCA_002779395.1 Ignavibacteriales bacterium CG07_land_8_20_14_0_80_59_12 | reverse complement strand
CGGGTGCGTGCCATGCGGGAACGCTCGGCACCATAACCGTGCGAGGCACGGTGGGAGGAAGGGGGGAAGGAACGGGGATGGAAGAAGTCGTCCTGACTATTTGTCAATAGGCGATTCTGCACAGACTGAACACTTTTCCCAATTTGAGAATTAAAACAACATTAATATAAATTAATGACTTGTTTGACTGTCATAGTGACGGTATATTGCTGTATCGGCCAGCGGTCTGCTACTACATCCAATCATCCTTGGCGAGGGGTTTCTTCGCCTCGCTCAGACCAGGCACAATGACCAGTCGATCTTGACAGTGAACCGCAAGGTATTTATAGAGACATACGGCTGCCAGATGAACGTGGCGGACACCGAGGTCATACTCGGGATCCTCACGAAGGAAGGTTACACCCCCGCCGAAAAGCCTGAGGATGCGGGCCTCATCCTGGTGAACACGTGCAGCGTCCGCGAGCATGCTGAGCAGAGAGTCCTCGGAAGGTTAGGCGAGTTGAGGCGGATCAAGCGCCAGCAGCCCGGCGTTCTCGTCGGTCTCCTTGGCTGCATGGCGGAACGCCTCAGAGGCAGCGCCCTCGAACAGGAACCCGTCATCGACCTCGTTGTCGGGCCCGACGAATACCGGAAACTTCCTGAGCTCATCGACCGCGCGTTCGAAGGTGAGAAAGGAATCGCAGTCCGCCTCTCACGCGTCGAGAACTACGAGGATATCGTCCCATTCCGCGCCGACGGCGTGAGCGCCTGGATCTCCGTGATGCGGGGATGCGACAAGTTCTGCTCGTTCTGCATCGTGCCGTTCACACGGGGGCGAGAGCGAAGCCGCAGCCTGGATGGCGTCGTTAAGGAGGTTGAATCTCTATCTGCCCGCGGGTTCAAGGAGGTGACTCTCCTCGGACAGAATGTGAACTCCTACAGCGACGGCAAGCACGACTTCGCAGATCTCCTCGCTGCTGCTGCCCGCGTCGATTCCACGATGCGCATCCGCTTCACGACATCGCACCCGCAAGACCTCTCAGGAAAGCTCATCTCGACCATCGCGTCACATGAAAACATCTGCAGCTGCATCCACCTCCCCGTCCAGTCGGGCTCAAACCGGATCCTCGGGCTGATGAACCGGACATACACGCGCGAGCATTACCTCTCTCTCGTGTCGGCGATCCGCCGGGAAATCCCGGGTGTCGCTCTCTCTACCGATATCATTGCGGGCTTCCCGACAGAGACTGATGAGGACCACCGGATGACGCTCGACCTCCTCCGCGAGGTTCGGTTCGACGGCGCATTCATGTTCAACTACTCACCGCGAGAAGGTACTCCCTCCTACCGCATGAGCGACGATGTCCCCGCTGAGACGAAAACCCGCCGGCTCAATGAGATCATCTCTATCCAGAAGGACATCTCCCTCGAGAACAACCGTGCGCTCATCGGCTCAACTGTAACCGTCCTCGTCGACGGCGAGAGCAAGCGCTCGGCGGACTACGTAATGGGACGGACTGGCACAAACAAGATCGTTATCTTCGCACGTGGCTCGAACAAGCCGGGCAGCTGCGTCCCGGTGACAATCCATGGAGCGAGTCCCGCTACACTCTTCGGCAATCTCGCATCAGAATTCTCGGCAGATCGCGAGGCAATGTCAGCATGAAAAAAGCCCTCGAGTCACTCTCGCTCGCCCTCATCATCATCATGGCCGGTGTTCCTCTCTTCGGCCAGACAGGAAAGGAGGAGCCCGACATTCGAAAGCGCATCGCGCTCATCGAGCAGGGGAATGCTGATGAGGTCCGTGCGGAGCTCCCGGCACTCATCACTCGCTACCAGAACAATCCGGGCGTCATCTATCTCCAGGCACTTTTGGCTGAGAATGCGTCCGACGCGGTGAAGCTCTACCAATCAATCGTCGAGAACTTTGGAACATCCGAATGGGCGGACGGTGCACTCTACCGCCTTTACCAGTTCTACTACTCGGTTGGCCTCTACCGGACTGCGAATCAGAAGCTTGACGAGCTGCGCAAGCGGTTCCCTCACTCCATCCACCTCCGCGGCCTCCCCACTTCACCTACAGCCTCCAAGGATGAGCCGATCTCTGCCGTCGCGGATACTTCCACCGCCGAGGGTTTCGCCGTCCAGGTCGGCGCCTTCTCAACGAACGAGAACGCAAACCGCCTGCGCGACTTTTTCGCGGGCAAAGGATACCCGGTGAGAATCCTCTCCGTCGTCATCGGCGGGAAGAGCTACTTCCTCGTCTGGGTGGGACACGCAAAGACACGCGAGGAGGCCCTCGCGCTTTCGTCCACCATCCGGAAGCAGTATAACATAGAAACCATGGTTGTCTCACGCTGATGGCAGACCACGAACTACTCCCCGAGCGATCATCGACCGCCGCGGACCGCGAGGCGTTCCAACGGCTCCACGGCATCGCTGGCAACTCCCTCGAGATGAACGAGATTGTCGGCGTCATCATGCAGGTGGCGCCCACCGACATCACGGTCCTCATCACGGGTGAGAGCGGGACGGGAAAGGAAATACTGGCGAAAGCCATCCACGAGGCAAGCCCGCGCGCACACCTGCCGATGGTGACGGTCAACTGCGGTGCCATCCCCGAGGGAATCATCGAGAGCGAGCTTTTCGGACACGAAAAGGGAGCGTTCACCGGGGCGAGCGATTCGCGGAAGGGATACTTCGAGCTCGCGGACGGCGGCACGATTTTCCTCGACGAGATCGGCGAGCTCCCGCTCGGCACGCAGGTGAAGTTCCTCCGCGTCCTCGAAAACGGAGAGTTCATGCGCGTGGGCTCGGGTGCCCCGCGAACCGTCAACGTCCGCGTTGTCGCAGCGACAAACAAAGACCTCGACTACGAGGTGCGGCTGAAGCATTTCCGGCCGGACCTCTACTACCGGCTGCGCTCGGTCGACATCCACCTCCCTCCGCTTCGTGAGCGTCGAGAGGATATTCCACTCCTTTTCCACAAATTCGCCTCGGAATTCTGCGAGCGGAACAACATCCCCTTTGCCGGCATCTCCGACGATGCAATGCGGGTCCTTGTGAACTACCACTGGCCCGGGAACATCCGTGAGCTTAAGAATACCGTTGAGAGCATGCTCGTACTCGAAGCACGCAAGCAAATCGAGGCGGAAACCCTCCACCGGTACCTCCGCGATTACCAGACGGGACCCGTCGACCGGAACCTCCCCGCCACTCTCGGCAGGACATCGGAGCAGGCGGAACGCGAGCTCATTTACCGCGCGCTCGTCGACCTCAAAAGCGATATCATCGAGATTAAGAATTTCCTAGTGAACCACTCGCCCAGCACCCAGTTCCCGCAGTACGAAGTCACCGAGGCGGCCGACGTCTCGGGCATGGAGGAAAACCTTTCACTCGATGAGATGGAAAAGCGACTGATCATCGAAGCGCTCGAGAAACACCGCGGGAACCGGCGGCTCGCGGCAAAGGCGCTGCGCATCAGCGAGCGGACACTCTATCGAAAGATCAAGGAGTATGGGATTGGAAACCGGGAGTGACGGATGGAACATACGGACGGCTGTCGCCGCGCTCCTTTCTGCCATCCTCCTTGCAGGGTGCCGCTACTCGTTCACCGGCGCTTCCGTCCCGTCACACATCAAAACGATCGCGATCCCGCTCGTCCGGGACCAGAGCGGTTTTGGCGACCCGCAGCTCCCCGAGAAGGTCACAAACGAGCTCGTCCGGGAATTCCAGCGCGACAACACGCTCGAAGTGACGAACCGTGGGACAGCCGATTCGATGCTCGAAGGGACCATCCTCTCGGTGCGCGACGAGCCGGTGGTCGTGCAGGGGGGCGAGCGCGTTTCGAAGCGGCGCATCACGATCACCGTGAATGCACGGTACGAGGACATGAAGCTTCGGAAGACTGCGTGGCAGAAAGATTTTTCTAACTGGGGGGACTATGACTCCGGGGCCGGACTCACGCAACGCAACGCAGGGGTCACGGAGGCGATACGCAAAATCGGTGAGGATATACTTATTCAGACGGTATCGAACTGGTAACGACGCAAAAAAGAAAATGCAGCCGCGGATTCACACAGAGCAGAAGCCAGAAATGTACGTCCACAATACAAGGTGCTAAGACAAGCCATGGATACTAACACATCCATCCTCCTCATCTACTTCGTTTCACTCCTCATCCTCTTCTCGTTCGGGTCGCAGGGGTTCTTCATGATATTCTACTACATGAAGTACCGCAACAAGAAGCGGATCGAGCCTCCAGAACTGCACGACTACCCCGTCGTCACCGTGCAGCTCCCGGTCTACAACGAGGTCTACGTCGTTGAGCGCCTCATCGAAGCGTCTCTCAACATGGAGTACCCGAAGGACAAGTTGGAGGTCCAGGTGCTTGACGATTCCACCGATGAGACGGCACAGGTGGTCGCAGAAATCGTCAACCGGAAGCGAGCGGAGGGATACGACATCAAGCACATCCGCCGAAACAATCGCGCCGGATTCAAAGCGGGCGCCCTCAAGTACGGCCTCACCTTCGCCCGCGGCGAGTACGTCGCCATCTTCGACGCCGACTTCGTACCGAAGAAGGAGTTCCTCCTACGCACCGTCCCGTACTTCAAGGAAAGCAAGATCGGCATGGTGCAGACGCGCTGGGAGCACCTCAACGGCAACTACTCCTTCCTCACACGGACACAGGCGATGGCGCTCGACGGCCACTTCGTCATCGAACAGAACGTGAGGAACAAGGCGGGCTTCTTCATGAACTTCAACGGCACCGGCGGAATCTGGCGCAAGGAGTGCATCTTCGACGCGGGCAACTGGCAGGCCGACACGCTCACCGAGGACCTCGACCTCAGCTACCGTGCCCAGCTCCGCGGCTGGCAGTTTATCTTCCTCTCGGACGTCACGTCGCCGGCTGAGCTCCCATCGGAGATCAACGCACTGAAGTCGCAGCAGTTCCGTTGGACGAAGGGTGCCATCGAGACCGCGCGGAAAATCCTGCCAAAGCTCTGGGCAGCGCCCGTTCCGCTCCGCGTCAAGATGCAGGGAACCGTCCACCTGACGAACAACATCGTGTTCCCCTTCATCCTCCTCGCCGGCATCCTCAACGTGCCCCTCGTGTTCATCAAGGCGAGCGGACACTACGAGATCTACTTCAGCGTCATGTCGGTGTTCGTCTTCGCCTTCATCGGTTCATTCCTCTTCTACCTCTACTCGCAGAAGGACATCTACAGCGATTGGAAGCACCGGCTGCTCCTCTTCCCTCTTTTCATGGCGGGAAGCATGGGTTTTGCCGTGAACAACACGAAGGCGGTCATCGAGGGTTTACGCGGGAAGAAAAGCGAGTTCACGCGCACGCCGAAGTATGGGATCGTGGGGAAAAAGGACTCGTGGATGCAGAAGAAGTATGTCCCGATCAAACTCGGCGGCACGGTGATCGTGGAGACGGCCCTCGCCCTCTACTGCTTCGTCGGCGTCATCGCCTCGTTCTACTACCTTGAGCTTGCGACTGTTCCATTCCAGCTCATGTTCTTCTTCGGCTATGCGTTTGTCAGCGGCCTTTCCTTGAAGGATGCGTGGAAGGCAAGGCGGCTCGCACAGAGGCATGCGTAAGATCCTATGAACACAACACGTGACATTCTCACGCGGCGGCTGGCCGAGCACCCACGGTCCCCTCTCTTCGCGAGGGTGGCCGAGCTTTTCCTCGACGAGAACCGGCTCGAGGACGCCCTCTCGCTCTGCGACGAAGGACTCACTGTCTACCCATACTACCCGACCGCACACCTCATCCGCGCACGCATCCTGCGGAAACTCGGACGGTACCCCGAGGTCGAGATGGAACTCGAAACCGTGCGGCGCCTTGTCCCCGATGCAACGACCATCGCTGCAGAGCTCAACGCGGTGCGGGAGATGCTTGCTTCACAGGCAGCCGCTTCAACGGCGGCCGAGGTCTATGATGATGACCCGTCCCTCTTCCTCGCAAGCCGGACGCTTGCCGAGGTGTACGCCGGACAGGGTCAGCTCCGCGAGGCGATCAAAGTGTACGAGCATCTTCTCGCGACGAAACCCGCCGGCGGCCGCGACATCCTGCCGCGGCTCGATGAGCTCAGGGCGCTTCTTGCAGCATCAGAAAACGAAAAGAGCACCTGACAGGTGCTCTTTTCGTTTATTGCTCCGATATCCCAAGTATCGCTACGAAACCTCCTGCACCACTAACGGAACCGGCGGCTTTTCCAGAAGTTCCGTCTGAACAAATCCCACCGTCTCTTCGAGGGCGCCGAGGAACTTCTCAAAGTCCTCCTTGTAGAGGAAGATCTTGTGCTTCTCGTACTCCTCGTCTCCCACACGTTTGCTTTCGGTAATCGTGATGTAGAAATCGCGCTCCGATCTTGTCGCTTTTACGTCGAAGAAGTATGTCCGTTTCCCCGCACGGACCCTCTTCGTGAACAACTCCTCCTTGTACTCATTCTCCACAGTACCGCTCCTTCATTTTCTTGGACTGCCATGCCTTCACTTCAACGAATTGTGTTGACAACCGTGGGTTGTTCCTAACGCTGCGCCGCTCCTTCCTCCTTTCGCTATTTTCGGATGACCGCCAGCTTACCCTTCGCGACCTGTGCGCCGTCGCGCGTGTAGGCAATGATGAAGTAAACTCCGGTCGGCACCGCGTTCCCGTTCTCGTCCCTCCCGTCCCACAGCGCGATGCGGCCTCCAGGAGTGTCAAACTCGTTCACCACCAATCCGTCGGACGTAAGAATCTTCACCGAGCTCTCCGCGGCCAGCCCGTCGATGGTGACATTCCCGTCGGAAGGGACGCGGAACGGGTTCGGTGAGAGGACGAGAGAACTCGCACTGGCCACGGGTGCCACTGCAATCGTCGTCAGCGTCGAGAGTCCCTGGTCCGTCCCGATGTACACCGTACCGGTCGACGCGTCGACCGCGATGTCGCCTACCGTCCCGCCGATGAGCTTGCCGTTCGTCGATGCGGAGGTGTATTGAACGGCGTCCGTGCCGTCGGATGAAAGCTGCACAACACCATCGGGCGTCGAAACCCATTTGTTGTTGAGCGCGTCGACCGCGATGGACGACACCAGAACGCCGCGGAGCGGGACATAGGGCGAGATCGCCCCCTGCGCCGTCGGATTCGTCGGGTTCACAATATGGTTGAGGCCGAGGTCCGTCCCGACCCAGATATCGCCGAGCCGGTCGACGGCTATCACCCGGATGGAATTGCTCACGAGTCCGTCATCGGTCGTGAGAAATCCCCAGATGTCGTCCGACTGATTGTCGAGCGTCCCGCGGTCGTTGAAGTAAAGGAGTCCGGGCCGTTGCGGATCTTCGGAAATGATCCATTTCGTTCCGTACGGGTCGATGACAAGCTTCGTGAGAAGCGTGAGGGATGAGTTATAGCCGTTCCGGAAGAACTTCCACGTCGAGTCGGGTGTGAAAACCGCGATGGCGTTCCCGTCCGCCGCGGTCCGCACGGTCATCCACGTGTTGCCGCGGTCGTCGGACGCGACGCCACCGATGACGACGAACTTCGGGTCATCGGGGATGCCGACGAAGCCCGCGTTCGCGCTGGTGAAGACGTGGAGGCCGCCGTGACTGTCGAGCATCGCTACACCGGTCCCCCACGAGCTAAACCACATCGAGCCCTTCGCTCCGACGGCAGCGCGGTAATAGTCGTTCGTCCCGAGCTGCGGGTATTGCTGTACGGTGTAGGAATTCCATTTCGTTCCGTCGAAGCCGAAAAAGCCGGTCCCGCGGCCGTTGAAACCGGTGGCCACCCAGAGCGTTCCATTTGCATTGACAGCAAGGCTCGTGAACAGATTTGACGTCGGGCCGTTCGGAAGGATCGTCCGGGCCCCCTGCCCTGCCGGGTAAAAGCTGATGCCGTTCCCCTGCAATCCTACGAAAACCGACCCTGCGCGGTCGATGAGGAGTGCGGTCGGCGCGGATGGGAGATTTTGGGCAAAAGGCGCGGCCTGCCGGGCCGGGCTAACGAGGTAGACGCTTCCCGTCCTCAGTGCCGCAAAAAGACCCTCGTTCGAATTCACGAGGCGCACGACATCGACTCCTTGCAGGCTCGGGACGAGTCCTGACCAGAGGGCACCGCTCAAGACGGCCGCGCCCTGCGAGGTAGCGACGCACACGCCGAAGGGAGAATCGGAGATGTCCTGGACCGCGTTCGACGGGAGCCCGTCCGACTGTCTGAATCCGGTCCACGATGAGGGCGAATTCAGCGGGCGATGGAACGGAGCCATCGCAAGCCCCTGCAGCGTCCCCACCCACACGGTGTCGCGGATGAGCGCGATCGTCGTCACAGGAACCTGCGCAGGGAGCGGCCCGATCTTCAGGTAGGTGTCTTTGAACTCCCAGCGGCTCCTGATGAAAATGCTCATGCCGAAGTCCGTCCCTATGAGAATCGTGTCGCCGGTGGAGAGAAACGAGCGGACACCTTTCATCGGCTGGCTGCTCAGGGAGATATCGAGGATCCGGCGCCAGGAGCGGTCGCGTGGGGAGTAGACATCAATGGCGCCGGTCGAGGAACCGAACCAGACATCACCGTCGGGATCGACCTCGACGGCGGTAAGGTCATTCGACGAAAGGCCTTCGGTGTTTGCAAAGAGCGTGTAGAGTGTGTCGGCGATGATGTACCGGAACGCTCCGCCCCCTGTGGCGACCCAGAGCGTGTCGCCCGTGAGGGCCGCGGCGCGGACATCACGCATTGACGTGTAGTTCTTCCATACGCCGATTGTACCTCCCGCCCCGCCGGCAGCCGCGGCGGCGTCTCCGAAACAAAGGAAAAGCGCCATTGCACCGACGAGGGAACGAAGCCCAGGGAGAGACGAAGCACGGAGGGCCATTCTCAGTTCTTCACGGACTTCTTCATCGCACGGAAGAGGTTGACCATCTCGATAGCGCCGATGGCGGCATCCCACCCCTTGTTCCCCTGCTTGCTTCCCGCGCGCTCGATCGCCTGCTCCACCGTATCGGTTGTGAGGAGCCCGAAGCTGACCGGTACACCCGTCGCCAACCCGGCCTGGGCGATCCCTTTCGTCGCTTCGGAGGCGACGTAGTCGCAGTGCGGTGTCTCTCCGCGGATCACCGCGCCTAAACAGATGACCGCATCGAACTTCTTCGACGCTGCAAGGGGGAGTGCCACCTGGGGGATCTCAAAGGCCCCCGGACAGTAGTGGATGGTGATCTCCTCATCCGACGCCCCGTGCCGATGAAGGCAATCAAGAGCCCCCTCGAGGAGGCGGTTTGTAATAATCGAGTGGAAACGGCTCACGACAATCGCGTACCGCTGTCCGCCCGCGGTAAGAACGCCTTCGATCACTTTCGGCATGGAGGGATCCTTTTCTTTTAGCCTCAGGAGACAGACCGCCGGCGGAAATCGAACAGCCGCCGCTTCATCTCTTCGACAAACTTCACGGGGACGCTGAAGCGCCCGAATGCATCGTCGTCATCACGCCGGCCGCCGTGGAAATCGGAGCCTCCTGACTCAAGGAGGAAATACTCCGCCGCGATGCCGCGGTAGTACGTAACCACACCGGGGGAGTGGGACGGGTGGATCACCTCCACGCCGTCGAGTCCGTCCTTGACAAGTTGCGTTAGCATCGACTCTGTGGTGTGGACGCTCGGGTGGGCGAGAACAGCGATTCCGCCCGCACGCGCGATGAGATCGATGGTGTCCCGGGGCGTGATGCTGAATTTGCACTCGTAGGCCGGACGGCCGTTTCCGATGTACTGGTCGAAGGCCTGGTAGTAGCTTTCTGCGAGGCCGGCTTCGACGAGCGCGTTCGCGATGTGGGGCCGGCCGATGGCCGCCTTTCCGGCCTGCTCGAGCACCGAATCGAGACGGACGGGAACACTGAGCGCGTTTAGCTTCTCGACGATCCTGACCGCACGGTGGTAGCGCTGCTGCCGGAAAAACGTGAGATACTCCTTGAATTCCTCGTCACGTTGGTCGACGAAATAGCCAAGGATGTGGACCTCGTGGTCCCCCAGCGTGGCACTCAATTCGACTCCGGGGACCACCTCGACACCGAGGCTCTTTCCGATCTCCGCCGCTTCGTCGACGCCGAGGACGGTGTCGTGGTCCGTGATGCTCAGGGTTGACAGTCCGCGGGCGAGCGCCTTCCGGAGAAGCTGCTCGACGGAAAGCGCCCCGTCGGAATGATTCGTATGGAGGTGAAGATCAGCGCGCTGTTCCATTTCGAAGGGAACTTCCGGTGTAATGGATCAAAGGATAGTGTACGGAGTGCGCTCGGGATGCGCTGAGAGTGAGGGGATCAGCCTGCATTCCACATGGTACCATCTCCCCACGACGACGATGTCCTGCACCTCGCTCCAACAACTTCAACATTCGCCACAGCAATACCGAATTTACCCTGATCGGCCTTGAAAGTCAAGACCGGCGCGACTCTTCATCCAAGCCTAAATCGAGTCTACATAATGAGACGGCTACTCCGCGAGGAGGAGGAACACGAGGAGCGCGGTCCCAGCCTCCATGAGTGCAAGACCGATCGACGAGTAGGTGTCGAACCTGTGCGTCCGGTCGAGGAACGCCTGGTTGCGCGACTCGAGATACGAGTCAAACGCCCGGTCCGCCTTCTGTTTGAAGATTACCGCGGCGACACCGGTCGCGATCGTTGCCGCTCCCGCGATCAGCAAACCGTTGCTCCTCGGCAAAAGCTCCGTCGGCTTCAAGAGGACTTCCTCGACTTTTACCCCGGGGACGGGCTGGAGCGATGCGAACACAGCGTGCCCCTCGACGGGCTTCACTGAGTCGGGGAGGAAGCCCTGAAGTCTCATTAGAAGCGGTGAGCGTATCGAATCGCTCACCAGGAGCGGCGTCCTCCCGAGCACCTCACCGCGCGTCACGACCTCCGCGCCGGAAGGCGAGGAGTAGACCGCGCGAAGTACCGGGAATGAGTAGCGCACCAGGGTTGTCTCCGCGGCAGCAACGTGAATCGTGTCGACCTTCGGCGGCTCGGACCAGAGGGCCGGGCCGGGTGGGAAGACTCTCACCTGGTGAAGCCCCACGGCCGCGCTGAGCACCGCCGGAGAAATGACGACAAGAGAGTCGATCGATGCGCTGCATCCGGCGGGGCCCGTCTCAATCTTCACCCATCCGGTGCCCTGCCGTGTTGTGTCGCCTTCCTGCTGTGCCGCGCAGCGGAGGAACGCAGCGAAGAGAAGCAGCAGTATGCGGCCCGCTGACTGTGCCTGCGAATGCGTCGCCGCCCTTCTCACTTGCTCCCCTTCATATAATAGACAACTCTCTCCTCGGTCGGAACGAGGAGGTCCCTGCCCCACGGTACGGGCGTCGTTCTCAGCCGCGAGGGGTACTCCAGTTTCCAGAGCAGAGCACCGCTCCCGAGGTCAATCGCGTAGAGTCGCTTATCGAGACACGGCGCATAGACGATTGTTCCCGTGATGAGAGGCGCCGCGGTCACCACGCCTCCGGTATGGAAGCTCCAGAGGATGGAGCCGGTATGCGTGTCGAAGCAAACGACCTCTTCACCCGACGTCCCGATGACGGCCCGGTTTCCCGCCACGGCGACGGAACCATACGGGACCGCCGGGACCCGCGTCTTCCATACGAGCTTCCCGGTGCGTGCATCGAACGCGTACACATGCCTGTCGAACGAACCTGCAATCACGAGGCTGTCTTCAACGACCGGACCCGCAAGGAACGGTCCAGCGCCCGGCGAGGTCCAGAGAAGCTTCCCGAAGCGGTCGAGCGCGCGCAATCTGCCATCGTCGCAACCGAAGTAGATCCGCTCGCCGTCCCCGGCTGGAGCGCCGTGGATCGCTCTTCCTGCATGGAACCGCCACCGCTCATCACCCAGGTCCTTGTCGAATGCGGTGACATCACCTGTGGCAGTCGTGACGATGATGAGCTCGCCGCTCCGCAGCGGGGCGTTGTCGGTGGGTCCGGCGCTCCGCACCCAGTTCTTTTTCCCTGTCCGGAGGTCACAGGAGATGACGTTATCGCGCTCATCGGACGTCACGACGATGACGTTATTCCCGTCCACGATCGGTGCGCCGGGGATGGCGGAGCCGAGGCTGATCCATCCAAGCCTGTCCCCTTTTGCCAGGGAGACCGCCTGAAGTTCTCCCTGGAGCGTTCCGATGAAGAGAACGCTGTCCTTCCCCGCCATGGCGCTCGGGCCGAAACCGGCGGACGCGTCGTATTCCCATTCCGCCGTGAGGGGCGGTGTCACCGGCACCGGTGTGAAGTTGAGCCTGCGCTCGGAGCCTCCGGCAAGCTGCCAGTCGTTCTCGTTGGGGCGAAGAAGCGTGTCGAGGCGGATGCCGCTGCACCCGGCAGTCAGCGCGAGGATCGCGAGCCCGGCTGCGAGGGGAAGGAATTTCGCCGCGCGCCGCGGCGGTGTCGCAAAACTCTTCATCTCAGAAGTCCCATCCAAAGAAAAACTGGTAGAAGAGGCCGTTCTGGAGCCGCGAGAAGTTGTTCTCGATCCGTTTCCCTATGTCGTAGCGGAGGACGAGGATGCCGCCGATGCTGAGGCGGAGGCCGATGCCGGCGCTCCCGAGTGTGCTGTCGTACACGTCGTCCCACACGCTTCCTGCGTCGATGAATGCCGCGCCGCGGATCGGGCCGAATGCCACAGTCCCGAACGGGAAACTCACGGCAAGGGCATCGATGAGCGGGACCCGGAGCTCCTGGCTCACAAGCCAGAGTTTCTTTCCGCGGAGGCCCCAACGCGGGTAGCCGCGAAGGTCCCAGCTCCCCCCCATGAAGTAGCGCCGCGCTTCCTGTCCGTCGTTGTAGAAGAGCGCGGCGCGGATCGCATACGCGGTCCGCGTGCCGAGTCGAAAGTACTTCCTGACATCCCCGATGAGCGTGTAGTAATCGACGCTTGAATGTTGGATGTCGTTTGTGTACGCAAGCGTGAGGATGAGTCGTTCTCCGTCGAGCGGCCCCGTCGGACCCCAGAGCGAGTTGTCGTGGACGAATGAATAGGTGTTTGAGAGGAGCAGCGCCTTCCGCTCATACACCCCCGTGTAAATGTCCTTGCTCGACTGGCTGAGCGAGAAGTTGGCCTCAAGCCGGTCGAAACGCGAGAGCGGATAGGTAAATGCGAAGTAGCCTCCGAAAACACGCTCAAAGAAGAAGATATCGGGGTCTGTCAGGTCGTACCTGCGGCCCGAGAAGTGGAACACGCCATAGGCGTAGTTCGTCCGCCGGCTCAGTGAGATTCGGGACATTGCGATGTTGAAGCTTTCGAGAAACTCGTCGCGCGACTGAGCGGTGTTATAGATGAGGAAGTAGTAGAGGTCGTTGCCCAAGACGTCGCTCATCGCGATGGCAGCGCCTCCCGACGTTCCGAAGACCGGGTCTGTGGCGACCTGGCTCTGGACGATATCGAGCGAATACTGCTGCGTGTACCGGGTCGAAGCCGAATCGCTCCCGCTGCCGAGAACCGGCACAGTCCAGTGAGTACCGATGGAGGCGAGGTCGATGCCGACGGGCTGCGCGGAGTCCGCCTTGCCGTCAACATTCGAGATGAGGCGGAGCTGGAACTGAAAATTCTCGAACGCCGAGAAGACGAGCTCGTTCTTGTCCGTCCACGCCGGGTCGAATGCGGCTGTTGTGAAATCCGTGACGCGCTTCATCGTGTGCGGGAGCGTCCCCGTCGAGTCCCGGCCGTCGAAGTCCATGATGTAGATGTTCTGTGCGCCGTCGCGGTTGGAGACAAACGCAAGGCGCAACCCGTCCGGCGACCATGCCGGCGACACGTCGATCTCGTTTCCGGCGGTGAGGTAGGAGATCATGCCAGACGCCAGGTCGAACGAGAAAAGGTTGTACCGTCCCGTTGTGCCGAAGGAGGTGCGGTCCGAGCTGAAGACGATGACGCCGCCGCGCGGCGACCATGCCGGGTCGCGCTCGTCGTAGAGATCATTGGTGAGCCGCGTGAGGGCGTGGCTCCGGACGTCGAAGATGTAGAGGTCTTTGTTCCCCGACTTGTCGATCGACGAGAACACAATCCTTCCCCCGTCCGGTGACCATGACGGTGATTCAATGGTGACGAGGTCGCGGAACTGGAACGTCTCGTGGACTGCACCGTTCCGCACATTGTAGAGGTGGAGCGCATCGTTCTCGCCGCTCTTCGTCACAAAGGCAAGCTCACACTGCACCGAGACGGACATCCGTCCCTGTAGGAGGTGGAATGCCTCGAACTCATTCGTCCGCTCGCCTTCGATGACCGTCTCCGGCGGGTTGTGCTCCTCCGCTTTCAGCGCCTCGTTAAGGTCGATGCGGTCGATGTTGGTGTACCCGGTCCGGTTGCCGACGAAGTAGACCCACCGATGGGTGCTGTCCCTCACAAAGACCGGCTTGCTGTTGAACCCCTCGGTAACGAGGGGGGCGCTCACGCGTCCGGCTTGGTCATGGTCGCGGAGGAGCGGATAGTACTGCTTCTTCAGGGCGTAAAGCCATTCGCGGTCGAACTCACGGTAGTCCTTTCCTATTGTGAACTTCAGGACATCGCTGAACGAGGCCGCGCGCCAGAGGTTCTCCATGATGAGGAGAATCGTCTCCTCGCCGCGCGTACGCGCGATGAACTGGAGG